>NZ_NSGK01000010.1:0-87290 GCF_002285085.1 Corynebacterium sp. NML 150383
CGCGTGGCAGGCCGAGTCCGGTGAGGTCCTCGAGGGTCATGCCAGCGGCCGCCGCGACAAGTTGCATGCCGCGGCGGTCGATGGATACGAGGTCTGCCAGTGCGTTCATGGCAGCCACGTTACCGGCTCTGAGCTGGGGAAACAATGGGTTGTGAGGATTCACCCATTTTCGGCCCGGGGGGAACCGCGGGCCGGTTTGGTGCGTCTAAATAGGGTTGGGGGTTTGCGTGTTCGCCAGTGGCGAACACGGGATGGATTGGGGCTGTGGCGCGTTAGAGTAGGTGAAAACTCACGACAAGAAGGGGCACACCATGTTCGAGAGGTTTACGGACCGAGCACGGCGCGTGATCGTGCTGGCGCAGGAAGAAGCGCGCGAGCTCAACCACAATTACATGGGCACGGAGCACATCCTGCTCGGCCTGATTAAGGAAGGCGAGGGCGTCGCCGCGAAGGCGCTCGAGCAAATGGGCATCAATCTCGACGACGTGCGCCGCGAGGTCATCGAGATTATCGGCCACGGCTCGCAGCCCGTCTCCGGGCACATCCCGTTTACGCCGCGCGCCAAGAAGGTACTCGAGCTGTCGCTGCGCGAGGGCCTCCAGATGGGCCACAAGTACATCGGCACCGAGTTCCTGCTGCTCGGCTTGATCCGCGAGGGCGATGGCGTCGCCGCGCAGGTCTTGACCAAGCTCGGGGCAGACTTGCCGACGGTGCGCCAAACCGTCATCCAGCTGCTCTCCGGCTACGAGGGCGACAACCAGAACCCCGAGATGCCGCAGGCGGGCCCCGGCCCGGTCGCATCCGGTCCCGGCCCGCGCGGCGGCAACCAGCAGGGCGAGCGCTCCAACTCGCTGGTGCTGGACCAGTTTGGCCGCAACCTCACCGCGGCCGCCAAGGAAGGCAAGTTGGACCCGGTGGTTGGCCGCGACAAGGAGATCGAGCGCATCATGCAGGTGCTCTCCCGCCGTACGAAGAACAACCCGGTGCTCATCGGCGAGCCCGGCGTGGGTAAGACGGCCGTGGTGGAGGGTCTGGCGCTGGACATTGCTAACGGCAAGGTCCCGGAGACGCTGAAGGACAAGCAGGTCTACTCGCTCGACCTCGGCTCGCTGGTGGCGGGTTCGCGCTACCGCGGTGACTTCGAGGAGCGCCTGAAGAAGGTGCTCAAAGAGATCAACCAGCGCGGTGACATCATCCTGTTCATCGACGAGATCCACACGCTCGTCGGCGCCGGTGCCGCCGAGGGCGCGATCGACGCGGCGTCGCTGCTCAAGCCGAAGCTGGCGCGCGGCGAGCTGCAGACCATCGGCGCGACCACGCTGGATGAGTACCGCAAACACATCGAGAAGGACGCCGCGCTGGAGCGCCGCTTCCAGCCGGTGCAGGTGGACGAGCCGAGCCTCGAGGACACCGTGAAGATCCTCAAGGGCCTGCGCGACCGCTACGAGGCGCACCACCGCGTGTCCTACACCGACGACGCGCTCAAGGCTGCTGCGAACCTGTCGGATCGCTACATCAACGACCGCTTCCTGCCGGACAAGGCCGTCGACCTGCTTGACGAGGCCGGCGCCCGCATGCGCATCAAGCGCATGACCGCGCCCGAGGAGCTGCGCGAGGTGGACGACCGCATCGCGGAGGTCCGCAAGCAAAAGGAAGCGGCGATCGACGCCCAGGACTTTGAGAAGGCTGCCGGCCTGCGCGACACGGAGCGCAAGCTGGGCGAGGAGCGCGCGGAGAAGGAAAAGAAGTGGCGCTCCGACGACCTCGAGGACATCGCCGAGGTGGGCGAGGACCAGATCGCGGACGTGCTCGCGCACTGGACCGGCATCCCCGTGTTCAAGCTCACCGAGTCTGAGTCCTCGCGCCTGCTGCACATGGAGGCCGAGCTGCACAAGCGCATCATCGGCCAGGACGAGGCGGTCAAGGCCGTCTCGCGCTCCATCCGCCGCACCCGCGCGGGCCTGAAGGACCCGAAGCGCCCGTCCGGTTCGTTCATCTTCGCCGGCCCGTCCGGTGTGGGTAAGACGGAGCTGTCGAAGGCGCTGGCCGAGTTTCTCTTCGGCGACGACGATTCGCTGATCCAGGTGGACATGGGCGAGTTCCACGACCGCTTCACCGCGTCGCGCCTGTTCGGTGCGCCTCCGGGATACGTCGGTTACGAGGAGGGCGGCCAGCTTACGGAGAAGGTGCGTCGCAAGCCGTTTAGCGTCGTGCTGTTCGACGAGATCGAGAAGGCGCACAAGGAGATCTACAACACGCTCCTGCAGGTGCTCGAGGAGGGCCACGTCACCGACGGCCAGGGCCGCGTCGTGGACTTCAAGAACACCGTGCTCATCTTCACGTCCAACCTTGGTACCGGCGACATTTCGAAGCCGGTCGGCCTCGGCTTCACCGGCAACACCGCCACCGACGCCGACGCGCAGTACGACCGCATGAAGCACAAGGTCAACGACGAGCTGAAGAAGCACTTCCGCCCCGAGTTCCTCAACCGCATCGACGAGATCGTGGTCTTCCGCCAGCTCTCGCAGGATGAGATCGTGCAGATGGTCGACCTGCTCATCAGCCGCGTCGACCTCAACCTCGCTGCGCAGGACATGGGCATCGAGCTTACCGACGCTGCGAAGAACCTCCTGGCCAAGCGCGGTTTCGACCCCGTCCTGGGCGCCCGTCCGCTGCGCCGCACCATTCAGCGCGAGGTCGAGGACGTGCTGTCCGAGAAGATCCTGTTCGGCGAGATCGGTGCCGGCGAGATCATCACCGTCGACGTCGACGGCGATGTCGAGGGGGACGAGAAGAACGCGAAGTTCACCTTCACGCCGTGCCCGCGCCCGCTGCCGGCGGAGACCTTCGACGGCGCCGAGACCACCGAGACTGCCGAGGACGAGCCCGCCGATGAGGTTCGCGAGATTGACCCGTCCCGCGAGCAGCCGGAGTCTGAGGCGTCGCGCTTCCCCGATGAGTCGGGCGAGCACGGCACTGACGGCACTGACGGCACTGACGGCACCGAAGGAACCGACGGCAGCTCCGACGGCCGCGGCCCCGAGCCGGTCTAAGCCGGGCTAAGCCAGTCCGCGCAGGCTCGGCGCCAGCACGGAGCCGACGCCTGCAAGGACCGCGAGTACCGCCAAAATCGACGTCACCGCAACGCGGGTGGCGTCGATTTTTTTCGGCGGCATGTAGTCGGCGAGCCACGCCAGGGCGTCGCCGGCGTTGAGCACGATCGGGGCGGCGTGGCCCGCGACCGGAATGTTGGAGATGGGGTAGGAGCTCAATCGGGTGAGGGCGTCGGCGTCGTCGAAAGGCGCGAGCGAGCTGCCGGAGGACAGCGGCGCCGTCTTCGTGCCCGGGACCGACAGGAGGCGGTACTCCACGTCGGAGCCGAGCGCCTCGTAGTCGCGCGCCAGCTGCGTGGCTTGCTGCTCGGCAACGAGGTCGTCGTCCGGGTTGGTCATCACCATGATCGGCGCGCTGACGGGGACGGTGCCGAGTTTGTTGTGGTTGAGAGTGCGGATGAAGCGCTCGTCGGTGAGCACGAGCTCGGTGAGCGTCTCGCCGCCCTCGAACAGGTCGCCGTGGGGGATCGGCGGGTCGGTGATGCAGGACTTCTCCAGCGCGGCGAACCAGCGGCGGCCCTCGTCGGTGAGGTGCTCCTCGAGCGCCTCGCGGAAGTCGGGGTAGGTCGACGCGTAGCTGATCGTGGAGTAGCCCACGACGGTTTCGAGCATCCCGGTGCTGCCCTGCTCCATCACGGCCAGCGGGTCGGCGGGCGGTGCGCCGGCGAAGGTGGCGCGCACGTCGAGCTCGGGCGCGTAGTCGGCGACCAGCTCGGCGGCCGCGGCGGAGGCGCCCCCGCCCTGGGAGTAGCCCCAAAACGCGATGGCTTCGTCGTCGTGGGCGGTGGCGCGGGCGGCGTCGATAAGCGCGTGGCCCTGCTCGATCCGGTTGAGGTACGTGTGGGTGCCGGGGGTGCCGAGGCCGATGTAGTCGGTGACCACGACGCGGTAGCCGGCGTCGATGAGCGTGCCCACGATGGGCGCCTCGTAGTTGATGCCGATCGAGCCGTCCTTGATGGACGAGAGCATCGCCTCGCCCGCCGACGGCGCGCAGTGATCCGCCATGCCGCGCGTGCCGGGGGCGACGGCGATGAGGCCGCGCGCGTTGGGTGTGTCGTAGAGCGCGCCGGAGACTTCGACGGTCTCGCCGGCCTCGTTCTGGGTGGTGTAGCGGATGCGCTGGCCGTCGCTGGCCGGCACGTCGGCGGTGCTCAGGAGTGTTCCGGGCGGTTCGCTTATCGACGCCCCCGCCACCGGACTCCCCGCGCACACCAGCGCCACCGCCGCGGCCGGAACGATGAATGTAGTGGTCTTCACCAGGCTGATGCTAGGCCAACATGAGCAGGCTGGCAGCCATTAACCCCATTCCGCCCATCATCCAGTAGACGGACGTGTGGTGGTGGCCGGTCTGGATCGCGCTGGGCATCAGCTTGTCGATGCTAATAAACACCATGATCCCCGCCACGGCGGCGTACGACAGCCCCATCGTCTGCGGGCCCATGAACGGGGCGATGAGCGCGAAGCCGACGAGCGCGCCGAGCGGCTCCGCCAGGCCGGACAGGGTGGCCCAGCCGGCGGCGCGCCACCGGTTGCCGGTCCCGCGCGACAGGGGCACGGCAACGGCGACGCCCTCCGGGATGTTGTGCAGCGCGATGGCGATGGCGATCGGGACGGCGAGAACGGGGTCGGTGTAGGCGGCCATGAAGGTGGCGAAGCCCTCGGGGAAGTTGTGCAGCGCGATGGCGATGGCGGTGAGCACGCCCGCGCGGCGCAGCGCGCCGGTCGCGCCCGACGTCTCCGGCTCGTGCGGGTTGATGTCGTCGGGCACGAGCCGGTCGATCACCGCGATGAGGGCCACGCCCGCGAAGAACGCCGCGATCGCGGTCCAGCCGCTGCGCAGCGAGTCCATCGCCTCCGGCAGCAGCTCCACGAGCGAGATGTAGACCATGACGCCTGCGGAGAACCCGAGCGAGCCCGCGAGGAAGCGGTCGCCGATGTTTCCTTTCAGCGCGACGATGACGCCGCCGAGGCCCGTGGACAGGCCGGCGAGCATCGAGATGGCGAAGGCGGTTGCGAACATGGCTCGAATATAGCGCTACCGCGGCAGGCGGAAGCGACCGTCCTCGTCCTGCACCGCGAGCCCGTCGTCGAGCAGCGAGAAGAGGGCGCGGTGGGTTTGTGCGGGGTGGTGCCACGTGGCGTCGATAAGCGACTGCTCCACGGGCTCGGTCGATTCGCGCAGCAGGCGCATGATTTTGCCGCGCACCTGGCGGTCGGTGCCCGCGAACTTCTGCGAGCGCGGCTTCTCCGCGGCCGGCGGCTTCCCGGCGGCGAGCCACGCGCAATCGACGACGGGGCATTCGCCGCAGCGCGGGTCACGGGCGGTGCACACGAGCGCCCCGAGCTCCATGAGCGCGACCGACAGCCGCGGCCCGTGCGGGATCTCGGTGAGCTCGCGCTTCGATGGCTTCGCGGTCGCCTCGCCGCGCACCGCCCGGGCGTGCACGCGCCGCACGTTCGTGTCCACCACCGGCACGTCGCGCCCGTACGCGAAGTTGGCCACGGCGCCCGCGGTGTAGTCGCCGATGCCGGGCAGCGCGAGCAGCGCGTCTACGTCCGCCGGCACGTCGCCGCCATGCTTATCGACGATCACCCGCGCGCACTCCAGCAACCGCAGCGCCCGCCGCGGGTACCCCAGGTTGCCCCAGGCGCGCAGCACCTCGTCCGCCCCCGCCTGCGCGAAGGCGTGCGGGGTGGGCCAGCGCGCGATCCACTCCTGCCAGATCGGGGCGACGCGGTCGACCTGGGTCTGGTGGCTCATGACCTCGGAAAGCAGCACGCCCCAGGCGGTGGTTCCGGGGGCGCGCCACGGCAGGTTGCGCGCGTTGGCCTCGTACCAGGCGATTAAATGTTCATATTGCTTCGATTCATCCACGATGAGTGACAGAATAGGCACATGACTCAACAAACGACAGCCACCCCATCCACTCCGACCGACGTCTGGGCCGCGCTCAAGGAGGGCAACGAGCGCTTCGCCACCGACGAGACGCTGGCGCCGAACCGCGACACGGCCCGCCGCCAGTCGCTCACCGCGGGCCAGAACCCGGTCGCGGCCGTCATCGCCTGCTCCGACTCGCGCGTGCCGGTCGAGCTGCTGCTCGACGCCGGCTTCGGCGACGTCTTTGTCATCCGCAACGCGGGCGGTTGCATCGACTCCTCCGTCGCCGGCTCCGTTGACTTCGCGGTGCAGGACCTCGGCGTCTCGCTGGTCCTGTTCCTGTCGCACGAGCGCTGCGGCGCGGTCGGCGCCGCGATCCAGGGCGTGAACAGTGCGAAGCTACCCACCGGCCTGACCCGCGTGTTCGTGGAGAAGATCGCTCCCTCCGTGTTGACGGCGCAGGCGGACGGCCCCGTGGATTCGTCGGAAATCGAGCGTACCCACGCGCGCGTCACCGCAACGCACCTCCTCGACCGGATCCCGTCGCTGCGCAAGGGCATTGACGACGGCACCGTGGGCCTGGTCGGCGCGCGCTACCGCCTGGAGGATGGCCGCGTCGAGACCGTGTACGAGAACTTCGGTGGCTAAGGTAAAGGCATGACTTACCAGCGCCCCACCGACCAGCGCCGACCAGCCCAGCGCCCGCCGAAGCGTCCGCTTCCGCCCGAGATCTACATGCGACGCCGCGTGGTCGTCCTCGTGGCGCTCCTGGTCCTCGTCGGGCTGATCGTGTGGGGCCTGTCCGCGGTGGCGCGCTCCGGCGGCGATGGCGCCGACACGGCGAGCAGCTCGGTCGAGGCGACCGCCAGCCCGAGCCCCAGCGAGGAGAAGCCGAAGGCGGAGCCGACCGAGACCGTCGTCGGTGAAGAATCCGGCACGAGCGCTGCCAGCTCTGCCAGCGAGACAGCGTCTTCCGAGCCGAGCGTCGCAGCCGCGCCCGCGAACCCGGGCGAGTGCTCGCTGAAGGACTTGCAGATCACGGCGACGACGAACCAGCCGTCCTACCCGGCGGGTACGGAGCCGGTGCTGTACATGGAGGTGCGCAACCCCACCGACGTGGACTGCAACATCAACCTCGACGAGGCGAAGCTGCGCTTCGAGGTGTACGCGATGGGCACCAACGAGCGCGTCTGGGCGGACACGGATTGCTACGAGCCCGCCGTCGGCGGGATGCAGACGTTCGCTCCGGGCGCGACCCGCGGGTTCGAGGCGCGCTGGTCCGCCACCGGGTCCGCGCCGGAGGCGTGCGAGAACCGCCAGCCGGTGCCGGCCGGGTCCTACTTCCTGCACGCCGTGATCGGCGATAACGCCTCCGACCCGGCGCCGTTTAACATCACTTAGCGGGTGAGACGGCGGCGATCGCCTCGCCGAGCGTGGACACCCGCGTGATGTCCATGCCGGGCGCGTCCGCGTCGCCGCCGGCGGGCACGATAGCGTGCTCGTAGCCCAGCCGCGCCGCCTCCTGCAGGCGCCGCTGCAGGCTGGGGACGCGGCGCAGCTCGCCGGCGAGCCCGACCTCGCCGATCACCACCGTCTTCGGTGGCAGGGGAGTCTCGTGCAGGCTCGACCAGGTGGCCAGCGCCACGGCCAGGTCGGTGGCGGTCTCGGTGATGCGCACACCGCCGACGGTGGCCACGTAGGCGTCCTTGTCGTTCGTGCGCTGCCCGCAGCGCGCCTGCAGGACCGCGAGCACCATGGGCACCCGGTTGAAGTCCAGGCCGGTGACGACGCGCCGCGGGTTCTTGTTCACGGGGTCGACGGTCAGCGCTTGGACCTCGGCGAGCATGGGGCGCACGCCGTCCATCGCCACCGTCACCGCGGATCCGTCGGGCGTCTTCCCCCGGTGCGAGAGGAACAAGCCGGACGGGTCCGGCACCTCCCGGATGCCGTCGGCGGTCTGCTCGAAGCAGCCGACCTCATCGGTTGCCCCGAACCGGTTCTTGATGCCGCGCAGCATGCGCAGCGTGGAGTGGCGGTCGCCCTCAAAGTTCAGCACCACGTCCACCAGGTGCTCCAGCACGCGCGGGCCGGCGACGTTGCCGTCCTTGGTCACGTGCCCCACCAGCAGCACGGGCAGGTTGGTCCGCTTTGCCAGGCTGGTCAGCGCGGCCGTCACCGCGCGCGACTGCGCCACCCCGCCCGCGACGCCTTCGACGCCGCTGGCCTGCATGGTTTGCACGGAGTCGACGATGAGCAGCGACGGCTTCACCTGCTCGACGTGCCCGAACACTACGTCCAGGTTGGATTCCGCCGCTAGGTAGAGGCTGTCGTGCAGGGCCCCGGTGCGCTCGGCGCGCCCCCGCACCTGGCCGGCCGATTCCTCGGCGGTGACGTACAGCGTGTTGCGCCCCTGGGCGGCCCAGCGCGACGCGACCTCCAGCAGGAGCGTGGATTTGCCCACGCCCGGCTCGCCGGCCATGAGGACCACGGAGCCGGGGACGACGCCGCTGCCCAGCACCCGGTCGAGCTCGGTGATGCCGGAGGCGATGGTGTGGGTCGACGTGGCGTCGATAAGCGTGATGGGCTCCGCTGAAGACGTGGGCGTCAGCGCGGAGCTGGTGGCGACGGGTGTTTGTTCCTGCAGGGTCCCCCACGACCCGCACTCGGGGCAGCGCCCGAGCCACTTCGGTGCAGTGTATCCACACTCGGTGCAGGTGTGGACGCTGCGCGGTTTTTTAGCGATCTGCCTCGCGCTCCACCTGGCCGGACTCCAGCAGCGGCGCGGACACGGTCGCGTCCACGGTCACGGAGCCGCTGTCAAAGTCGAACTCGACCGGCACGGTGCCGCCGTACGCGAAGTCGTCGTTGGCCACGGTGGTGGGCACGTACTGGATGCACGCGTCGTCGGACTGCGGCACGTTGGCCAGGCTCTCGGCGGCGTCAGCGACGAGCACGCAGTTGTACCCGATCGGCTCCGCGCCCTGGACGTTCGCCGGCGTGCCGTTGACCTTCACGGACCGCAGGGTGTGGTCCTTCATCGCGGTGTCCTGGTTGGTGGCGGTGAACTTCACCGCGGCCTGGCCGTTTTCCTGCAGGATGACGGTGGCGTCCTGGACGGAAACCTCCCGGTTGTCGGTGAAGGCGGTAGCGCCGTCGACGGCGGCGACCTGGTCGGAGGTCTGGGTGATCTGACCGGCGGAGCAGCCGGACAGTGCCAATGCGGACGCGGCCACCAGAGCGGCAACCGGCTTCAGGGACTTCACGTGGGTGTCCTCCATCGTAATAGTGCGCGTAGATTTCTCCGCCTTACCTTAGTCCCAGCTGTCCTAGTTTTCCCAGTTTCCCGGGCTGCCCCAGGGGAGCTGGGGCATCCGGGGGTAAACTTTCGGATCCTTTCACGGGCGCTTGCTTGACTACGCTCCGCGCCCCCTCCGCGAAGCAAAACACCCGAAAGCTACGGTGGTAGGGTTGGTCAACGATGTCTGAAGGAGCTGCCATGGAATTCAAGGTCGGAGAAGTTGTGGTCTACCCGCACCACGGCGCGGCGAAGATCGCCGATATTGAACAGCGCGAGATCGGCGGGGAGAAGCTGGATTACCTCGTGCTGCAAATCCTCCAATCCGACCTGGAGGTCCGCGTGCCCGTGAAGAACACCGAGCTGGTCGGTGTGCGCGACGTGGTCAACGAGGAAGGCCTGCAGAAGGTCTTCTCCGTCCTGCGCGAGGAGGACGTGGAGGAGGCCGGCAACTGGTCCCGCCGCTACAAGGCGAACCAGGAGCGCCTCGCCTCGGGCGACATTAATAAGGTGGCGGAGGTTGTGCGCGACCTTTGGCGTCGTGACCAGGGCAAGGGCTTGTCCGCGGGCGAAAAGCGCATGCTGGGCAAGGCGCGCCACATCCTGGTCGGCGAGCTCGCGCTGGCTGAGCCGGTGGATGAGAAGAAGGTCGCGGAGCTGGAGCAGGGCATCCAGAAGATCATTGACGAGCAGGTCAAGGCCGGCATCTCCTTCGCCCCGGAGCCGGAGGATGCCGAGGAGGACGACCTGGATTACGGGGACCTGTCCTTCGACGACGAGAAGTAGCGCCGTGTCGCGCCGGGTCGTCGCGGTCGTCGCGGCCGCGGGTCAGGGCACGCGCCTGGGGGCGGCGGTGCCGAAAGCGTACGTGCCGCTGCGCGGCCGCAGCCTGCTCGAGCGCTCCGTCACCGCGCTGGAGACCGCCGAGATCGTCGACGCAATCTACGTTGTGGTCAGCCCGTCGATGGAGGACGTGGCCAGGCGCGCGCTGCGCGGCCACGAGGTGCGCTTTGTCCACGGCGGCGCAGAGCGCGCCGACTCCATCTTCGCTGCGCTGCGGGCCATTCCGCTTGACGACGCCTGCGTGCTCGTCCACGACGCCGCCCGCGCCCTCACCCCGCCGGGGATGATCGCGCGCGTGGCGCGCCGCGTGCTGGACGGCGCGGACGCGGTCGTCCCGGTCCTCCCGGTCGCGGACACGATCAAGGAGGTCGACGCCGCCGGCGCCGTGGTCGCCACCCCGGACCGTTCGCGGCTGCGCGCCGTGCAGACGCCGCAGGGCTTTGACCTGCGCGTACTCCGCGCGGCCAACGAGGCCTACTTCGGCGGCACCCAGTCCTTTGTGGCTACTGACGACGCCTCGCTGATGGAATGGTTCGGCGCGGACGTCGTCACCGTGCAGGGCGACCCGATGGCGTTCAAGATCACCACCCCGATCGATCTGCGCCTGGCCACGAGCATCACCGACGAGGCCGAGCCCACCGTCTTTGAGATTCCGGGCGACTCGCCGTCGCCCCGGTAAGGTGGCGGGCATGACACACCAGATGACCAAGCTGCGCGTGGGCAACGCGTTCGACGCCCACCAGATCCAAGAGGGCAAGCCGTGCTGGATCGCGGGAATCCTGCACGAGGGGGTCGACGGCTGCGAAGGGCACTCCGACGGCGACGTGGTCGCGCACGCGATCGTGGACGCGGTGCTCTCGGCCGCGGGCCTGGGGGACTTGGGTTCCTTCGTGGGCGTGGGGCGCCCGGAGTACGACGGCGTGAAGGGCACCGAGCTGCTCACGGAGTTGCGCGAGTTGCTGGGGCGGGAAGGGGTGAGCGTCGTTAATGCTTCTGCCCAGCTCATCGGGCAGAGCCCGAAGATGGGCCCGGTGCGCGAGCAGGCCGAGCGGGTGCTGAGCGAGGCGCTCGGCGCGCCCGTAACCGTGTCGGCGACGACGACGGACCACATGGGCTTTACCGGCTCGGGCCAGGGGAGGGCGGCGATTGCGACGGCGCTGGTTGAACTAAGCTAGCTGGCGTGACTCAACGCATCTTCGATACCAAAACCCGCACGCTGCAAGACTTCACGCCCCTCCGCGAAGGGCACGTCTCGATCTACCTGTGTGGCGCGACTCCGCAGTCCGCGCCGCACATCGGGCACTTGCGCTCCGGTGTGGCATTTGACATCGTGCGGCGCTGGTTTGCGGCGAAGGGCATGGACGTGGCGTTCGCGCGCAACGTCACCGATATTGATGACAAGATCCTGAACAAGGCCGCCGAACACGACCGCCCCTGGTGGGAGTGGGTGTCCACCTACGAGCGCGAGTTCACCCGCGCCTACAACACGCTTGGCGTTTTGCCGCCGTCGGTGGAGCCGCGCGCCACGGGCCACGTGACCCAGATGGTGGAGTACATGCAGCGGCTCATTGACCGCGGCTTCGCCTACGCCTCCGACGGGTCCGTGTACTTCGACGTGGACGCCTGGGTCGCCGCCGACGGCTCCGATTACGGCTCGCTGTCCGGAAACCGGCCGGAGGACATGGCGCGCAGCGAGACCGGCGCCGGTAAGCGCGGCCCGCTCGATTTCGCGCTGTGGAAGGCGGCGAAGCCGGGCGAGCCGAGCTGGCCGACCCCGTGGGGCGACGGCCGCCCGGGCTGGCACCTGGAGTGCTCGGCGATGTCCACCTGGTACCTGGGCGCCGAGTTTGACATCCACGGTGGCGGGCTTGACCTGCAGTTCCCGCACCACGAGAACGAGCAGGCGCAGTCCCACGCCGCGGGCGATGGCTTCGCGCAGTTCTGGATGCACAACCACTGGGTGACCATGGCCGGCGAGAAGATGTCGAAATCGCTGGGCAACGTGCTCTCCATCGACAACATGCTCGAGTCGGTCCGCCCGGTCGAGCTACGCTACTACCTCGGTAGCGCGCACTACCGCAGCGTGCTCGAGTACTCGCCGGAGGCCCTGCAGGAAGCCGCGGCCGGGTACCGCCGCATCGAGGACTTCGTGCACCGCGCGGGCTCGCCCGAACCGTCGGCCTGGACCGCCGCGTTCGAGCAGGCGCTTAACGACGATTTCTCCGTCCCCAAAGCACTCGCCGAAATCCACAACACGGTCCGGGCTGGCAACAGCGCGCTCGCGTCCGGCGACGCCGAGCAGGCGTCCGCGCTGGCGGCGCAGGTGCGCGCGATGGCCGCCGTGTTGGGCGTTGACCCGGTGGCGTGGGACAATGCTGGCGGAAACGCAGGCGGCGACACCGACCGGACGCTCGAGGCCCTGGACACGCTTGTGCAGGCGGAGCTTCAGCGTCGGACGGAGGCGCGCGCCGCGAAGAACTGGGCGGTTGCAGACGAGGTGCGCGACCGCCTCGCCGCCGCGGGCATCGAGGTCACCGACACCGCCGACGGCCCCACCTGGCAGATCAAGGAGTAGGAGACGAGATGGCAAAGCCGTACCAGCGTCCGGATAAGCAGAAGACGAGCAAGAAGGGCGCCACGAAGGGCTCGGGTGGCCAGCGCCGCCGCGGTCTGCGCGGCAAGGGCGCGACGCCGAAGGCGGAGGACCGCGTCTACCACGCGGCCCACAAGCGCAAGCAGGCGCAGCAGCGCCGCAACCAGGGGCGCCACGAGCGCGAGGTGGCGGACATGGTGGTGGGGCGCAACCCGGTCATCGAGTGCCTGCACGCCAAGGTGCCGGCCGAGGCGCTCTACGTGGCGCAGGGCACTGGCCACGACAACCGGCTGAGCGAGGCGGTGGCACTGTCGCAGTCGCGCGGGATCCCGGTCGCCGAGGTGCCGAAGCGCACCCTGGACGAGATGACCGGCAACGGTATGCACCAGGGCATCGGCCTGAAGATCCAGCCGTACAAGTACGCCGACGTCTTCGACCTGATGGGCCAGGTGCAGGGCAACGGCATGTTCGTGGTGCTGGACAACATCACGGACCCGCGCAACCTTGGCGCGGTGATCCGCTCCGTGGCGGCGTTCGGCGGCGACGGCGTGATCATCCCGGAGCGCCGCTCCGCCCAGGTCACGGGCGTGGCCTGGCGCACCTCCGCCGGCACCGCGGCGCGCCTGCCGGTGGCGAAGGCGACCAACCTCACCCGCACCATCAAGGAGTTCAAGGACAACGGCTACATGGTCGTCGGCCTGGACGCCGGCGGCGAGCACACGCTGGACACCTTCGACGGCGCCTGCGACCCGGTGGTCATCGTCGTCGGTTCCGAGGGCAAGGGGATCTCCCGCCTGGTGCGCGAGAACTGCGACGTGATCATGTCCATCCCCACCGCGGACTGGGTGGAATCGCTCAACGCCTCGGTCGCGGCGTCGGTAGTGCTCAGCGAGTTTGCCCGCCAGCGCCGCGCGGCGAAGTAGGGGTGCACTTTAACCTCCAGTTGACGTGACGCCGTAAGAGCACTAGCATTACGCGCAATCGTTCAGCCCGCCTTAAGAGTTATTCTTAAGTGTGGGCTGGATCTTTATCAACGTATTGGGGGGAGCGTTGAGCACTAGATCATTGAAGCCGGCTGCCACAGTGGAGCAGCAAATTGCCATCCTCAAAGCCAGAAACATGTTGGTGGACGAGGAACTTGCAAGTCAGTGGTTGCAGTTCGTTGGATACTACCGGTTGAGCGCGTATTGGTACCCTGCTCGCGAAATTGCTGGTGATGGGCAATCGCGCACTGACAATTTCTTGCCAGGTACCAAGTTTTCCGACGCAGTGCACCTCTATGAGGCTGATCGAAAATTGAGAACGCTCGTTCACGACGGGATGGAACGCATCGAAATCGCGGTGAGGGCTCTTGTTACAGACACAATATGTCTCGAACCCCTCAACGATCCTCGCGCTTATCTCGACGCTGATAGATTTCGCCCGTCGTTTCATCATGTTGCGTGGCTATCCACCATCTACAGGCGATTGAACCGCGAGTATGGCCGAAGTGAACCGCTCAAGCACTATTCCGAGAAAATACGGGAAAAAGTTTCCTTTATGGGTTGTGGCGGAGTCGATGGACTTTCGAGACGTGTCACAACTGTTCAGTGGGCTCAAATCCGAGGAGCAGTTCAAAATCGCAGAACGAATGGGAATCGCAATCCAGTATGATCAACTGAGCCGCAATCAGCAGAGAAGTGTGTTGCGGCGTCATCCTTGGGCAAGCTGGTTAGAGCAGCTGACTGTCATAAGGAACACATGCGCCCATCACGGACGGCTATGGAACAAATCCTTTACGCCAGCGTCCACTACAGCCGTCCGGACTGATGCTGCATTCGCGGCACTGCCGCCGGGATAGAGCGAACGTATCTTTGGTGCTTTAGTGATGATGTCTCATGTCCTGCGAACAGTATGTCCAGGGACTACGTGGCCGGACAAGGTAGCAACACTTCTCGAGGACTCCTTCCTGGATAACCCCATGGTCAAGCGATTCAGCCTCGGGATACCCGAAGGATGGGACTGCGCAGATTTGTAAAAGCGCGACAAGTGCTAATTGCGAACCTGAATCCGCCGCGCCTGCACCGCTCCGATCCCTCGGCAGACCACGTAAATGCCAAAGGACACGAACGCGACGAGCACGCTGACCGGCAGGCCTGGCGCGAGCGAGAGGATGAAGCCGCCGACGGCGGACACCTCGGCGAACACGACCGAGAGCAGGACCGCTAGCTTCGGGTTCGCGGTGACCGCGACGGCGCTCGCGCCGGGCGTGATGAGCAGCGCCATGACGAGCAGTACGCCGACGATCTGCACGCTGTTCGCCGCGGCCAGCCCTACCAGGATGGCAAAGACGGTGGCCATGGTGCGCACGCGCACGCCGGTCGCGGCGGCCATAACCGGGTCGATCGAGGAGAACAGCAGCGGGCGCCACAACGCCACCACCGCAGCCACCACGATGACGGTGGTGATGGCCAGTGCCCAGACGCTCGTCTGCGCCACGCCAACCACCTGGCCGGTGAGCAGGGACATCGCGATGCTGGAGTTACCTGGGTAGAGGTAGATGCACAGCACGGAGATGCCCATGCCAAAGCTCATGACCACGCCGACGGCGGAGTCGTTGCCACCCTTGAAGCCGAGCAGCGCGAGCGCGATGGCGGCGGCGATGGAGCCGAGCACGGCCCCGAGCGACAGGTTGAAGCCGAGGACCAGGGCTGCGGCGGCGCCCATGAGCGCGAGCTCGGAGGTGGCGTGCACAGCAAACGACATCTGCCGCATCACGATCAAGGGGGCGAGCACCCCGGAGAGCACGCCGAGGAAGGCGCACGCCACCAGGGCGGTGATGACGAAGTCCTGCGAGAGCAGGTACGTGGTGGTGTCCCACATCAGATGATCACTGTCTTTCCTCCGGCGCGGACGACTTGGACGGGCGCGCCGTAGAGCTCGGAGAGGACGTCGGATTGGAGGACCTCGTCGGCGGTGCCGAGGACGTGGCCGTTGGGGCCAATGTAGAGGACCTTGTCTACGACGTCGATGACCGGGTCGATGGAGTGCGTGACCATGGCGACCGCGGCGCCCGATTCCTGGAAGCGGCCGATGGTCTGGCGCTGGCGCGCCACGTCCAGGGACAGAAAGGGCTCGTCGGCGAGGATGATCTCGGGGTCCTGTGCGAAGGCCTGGGCCTGGCGGACGAGTTGTTGCTGGCCGCCTGAGAGGCGGCCGACGTGGGCGTCGATAAGCGAGGGGGCGCCGACGTGGGCGAGCAACTGCTCGGGGTTGCCTCCGGCGAGCGAGACGAGGTCGCGCACGCGCGCCGGGAGGTGAGCGGGGAACATCTGCTGCTGCGGGATGTAGCCGACGCGGCCGCCGAGCTCGATCGAGCCGGCGTCGAGACGCTGCGTGCCGAGCGCGGCGCGCAGGAGCGTCGACTTGCCCGAGCCGTTCGGGCCGAGGATGGCGAGGAATTCGCCGGCGGCGAGGTCACACGTGATGTCGCGCCACAGCGGCGCGACGGTGGCGCTACGCAGCTGCAGCATTGAGCTGGTCAAGGACTTCCTGGAAGTAGTCGAAGAAGTTCTTGCCGTCCTGCGGGGTCTCGGTGATGTCCACGACCGGCACGCCGGCCTCCTTCGCCGCTGCGACGAGGCGCTCGGAGACGGCGTTGGGGGACTGGGAGTTGTTGATCAGGATGTCAGCGTCCTTGATCGCCTCGAGCGCCTCGGCCACGGCGGCCGCGGACGGCTCGGAGTGGTTGAGCGTGGCGTGGCGGTAGGACTCGGGGGTGTCGTCCACCAGCGCGGACTCCTCCACGATGGCGTCGGCGATCGGGTGGGTCTGGATGACGTGCGCCTCGGGCAGCGCGGCGAGCGACTCGTCGATGCCGGACAGCTTGTCGTCGATCGGGTTGCCGCCGATCTGTTCCGCCACGTCGCGGATGGCCTCGGTGGAGTACCAGATGTGCTCATTCTCCTCGCCGTGCTCGTGGTCGTGGCCTTCCTCGCCGTGCTCATGCTCGTGCTCATGCCCGTGGTCGTGCGCCTCGGTCGGCTCGAGCGCGGTGATGAGGTTGCCCTTCGCGGCGTTGTAAAGGGCCGCGTCGTAGGCGCCGCCGTTAGCCACGACGGTCTTGGCCTGCGCGATCTCCGCCAGGTCGGCGGCGGTCGGCTCGTAGTCGTGGGGGTCGGTCGACGGGTTGTCGATGATCGCCGGCACCTCGTCACCAGTTACGGCGGAGGCCACGTCGGCCCACACCTGGGTGGTGGCCACCATGGCGGCTGCGTCGGCGCCTTCGTCGGAGGCGCCCGTGGTGGCGTCCCCGGAGCTTTCGGAGCCCTGCGTGCCGCAGGCGGTGAGGGTGAGTGTGAGCGCAAACGCGGTTGCGGCGAGTCGTTTCATCAGGGCACTCATCCAACCAGTAATGAAAAAGCTTTTCAAAGAAATGCGGCCTGAGATTGCGCAAAAGGTGCAGGTAGCATATCGGTATGCCAGCGACGCTCGCCTCCATCGCCGCCGACCTCGGCGTCTCGCGCACCACCGTGTCCAACGCGTACAACCACCCCGACCAGCTCTCGCCAGCGCTGCGCCGCCGCATCCTCGCCCACGCCAAGGCAAAGGGATACGTCGGCCCCAACCCGCACGCGCGCTCGCTGCGCACCAGCCGCACCGCCACAATCGGGGTCGTGCTCACCGAGCAGCTCTCGTTCGCCTTTGAGGACCGGGCGTCGGTGGACTTCCTCGCGGGCGTCGCTAAGCGGAGCGATTACTCGCTCACCCTCATCCCGACCGGCGTGAGCGTGCACGATGCCATCGTGGACGGCTACATCATCTACTCGGTTCCGGCCCAGGCGCAGATGCTTATCGACGCCCACTCGCGCGACCTCCCCCTCATCATCTGCGATCAGCCCGTCGACGTCCCCGGCGTGCCGTACGTGGGCATCGACGACGCCGCCGCGATCGCCCCGGCCGCCGAGGACCTGGTGCGCGCCGGGCACACGCGCGTGGGGATCCTGACCAAGCGCCTGTTCAGCGCGCCGAAGAACGGGCCGGTGACGCCGGGGGAGCTGGAGGCGGCAGACCTGCACGTGCAGCGCGCCCGGGTGCGCGGGGCGCTGGACGTGTTCGCGGCGGCGGGGATCGCGGACGTGCCGTTGGTCGCGCGCGACCTCAACGACGTGGATTCCGCCGCCGACGGCGCGCGCGAGCTCCTCGAGGCCCACCCGGACCTCACCGCGATCCTGTGCACCACCGACTCGATGGCGCTCGGGGTGCTCGAGTACTGCCGCGGGCGGCGGCGCGTACCGGAGGAGCTGTCTGTGACCGGCTTCGACGGCATCGGCGTGGACGGCCTGTCCACCGTCGCGCAGCCCACGCAGCGCAAGGGGGAGACGGCGGCGATGCTGCTGCGCGCCGCGATGAACGGGCGGCCGCAGCGCCAGGAGCGCATCATTCTGCCGACGCAGTACCTGCCCGGGCGGACCGTGCGCGAGCCAGCTCGCTGAGCACCTGCGCCATCGCGGGCACGTCGGCGACCCGGTGCGCGGCCACGCTCGGTTGGTCGCCGACTTTGATCCCCACGTCGCGGCGGGGATCCAGGACGCGCAGCGCGGTCTCGTCCGTGGTGTCGTCGCCGGCAAAGAGCGTCGCGGCAAACTCGCGCTTGTGCTGGGAAAGCCAGGTGCCCTTGGTGATCTCCACCGCGGAGAACTCGACCACGTTGTGCCCCGGCGTCACGGGGCGCCCGCCCGTGTCCAGGGAGCGCGCGGCGGCGAGCATACGCTCCGCGTCAGGGGTGCCCGCGATCGGCGCGACGTGCAGCACCCGCTGGTACGGCTTAACCTCCACGTACGCGGGGGCGGCGGCGATGCGCTCGAGCGCCGCCCCGATGCGGTCGAGGTAGGCGGCGTCGTCGCTGGAAAGCTCAGGGCCGGGCTCCGCGCCGTGGGACCCGGCGAGGACGACGTTGCCCGCAATCTCCGGCAGCACCCGGCGCAGGCCGTCGAGGTGACGGCCGGAGAGGATGGCAACCTGCGTGTGCGGCAGCGCGGCGAGGGTGCGGAGGGCGTCCACCGCGGCCGGGTGCGGGGCCACCGCGTAGGGGTCCGCGTTGAACTCGGCGAGTGTGCCGTCGAAATCCAGGCAGACCAGCAGCGACTCCGCGTGCGCCGCCCGTTCGGTAGCGGCGGTCAGCGTGGCCATCACAGTGCCATCAGTCGGATGCTCGGCGGGTCCACCACAGGCTCGCCCTCGGGGCCGTCACTCGTCGCGGTGAACACCATCTCGGAATCGGTGAGGTGATCCACGCGGAAGCGCGCGCCGGGCACGATGATGCTGGTCAGTTGCTCGTGGACGTGGCGCGCCCCGCCCTCGCAGTCGGTGGCGTCGCCCATCTCGACGCTGTCCACGGTGAACGCGTCGTCCTCCGCGTCATCTTCCGTGGTGATGGCCGCGTCCAGGTCCGCGCACGCCGTGGTGCCGGTGAGGGAGGAATCGGTGATGGTGAAGTTGGCCAGCCCCGCGGCGTCGGCAAGCAGCGCCCCGGGCTCCGCCGGATCGGTGTGTACGGCGACGACCTGCCAGGTCTGCTCACCGCCGCACGCCGCCAGCGGGAGGCCGAGCGCGGCGGTCAGGCCGAGTGTGAGTAAGCGGTTCATAGCGCCTCCAGGAAGGATGCGGCCCAGGCGGCGACGTCGTGGGTGGTCACCCAGTCGTGCATCGCGCGCATCCGCTGCGGGTCGGGCTGGGCGGCGTCCTCCATCGCGCGGACGATGGAGGGCACGTCGAACGGGTTGCACAGGTACGCCTGGTGGAGCTCCACGGCGGCGCCGGCGAACTCGGACAGGACGAGCGCGCCGCTGCCGTCCGGGTGGCAGGCCACGTACTCCTTGGCCACCAGGTTCATCCCGTCCTTGAACGGGGTGACCAGCATCATGTCGGCGGCGGCGTAGTACGCGCCGAGCTGGTCTTTGGGCACGCCGTGGTGCACGTAGTGGATCACCGGCCGGCCGATGCGGCCGAAGCGCCCGTTGATGCGCCCCACGGCCTCTTCCACCTCGCGGCGGGTGCGCCGGTAGTGGTCGATGCGCTCGCGCGACGGCGTGGCCAGCTGGATCAGGGTTGCCTCGCCGCCGCGCTCCAGGAATTGCTCGAACGCCAGGAGCCGCTGCAGGATCCCCTTGGTGTAGTCCATCCGGTCCACGCCGAGCATGAGCAGCGTCGGGTTTCCCACCAGCTCGCGGACGGGCGCGGGGTCGCCGGGGGCGACTATCGACGCATCAATACTGATCGGGAACGTCCCGGTGCGCACCGCGGTGGCGTCGATAAGCTCGAGGAGCCCCCGGAAGTTCGACTCGTCGGCGGCCCGCTGGAAGCCGATGAGGTCGCAGGCAGACAGCGCGCGCAGGATGGGCTCGCGCCACGGCAGCTGACGGAACAAGTCGGGGGAGGGGAACGGGATGTGGAGGAAGAATCCGATGCGCAGGTCCGGGCGCTCCCGCTTGAGCAGGCCGGGGACGAGCTGCAGCTGGTAGTCCTGCACCCACACGGTGGCGCCCTTGGCGGCGACTGCGGAGACCGCGGCCGCAAAGCGCTCGTTGACCGCTACGTAGCGGTCCCACCACTGCTCGTTGTACTGCGGCGCGACGATGAGGTCGTGGTAGAGCGGCCACAGGGTGGAGTTGGAAAACCCCTCGTAGAAGTCGGTGTAGTCCTGCGCGTCCAGCGCCACGGGGACCAGGTCGATGCCGTCGGCGTGGAACGGCTCGAGGTGGGTGTCCGTCTCGCCGGGCCAGCCGACCCAGCAGCCCGAGCGAGCGCGCAGCACCGGCGCGAGCGCGGCGACCAGGCCGCCCGGGGAGGCCTGCCAGGAGTCGCCCACCCGGTCCACGGGCAGGCGGTTGGCTACTACGACGAAGTCGTTCACCTAGGACTTCTTTGCTTTCTTTGTGGACTTCTTCTTCGACGCCTTCTTCTTGGTCGCCTTTTTCTTGGTGGCCTTCTTCTTCGACGCCTTCTTCTTCGAGGCTTTCTTCTTCGAGGCCTTCTTGGACGACTTCTTCTTCGTCGCCTTCTTGGCGGACTTGGAGTCTTCCTCTTCCTCCGGGTCGCCCAGGACCTCCTCGGCGTACTTCTTGTAGTTGAAGCCCTTCGGTTCCACGCCGAGCATGGACATCAGGGTTACTCCGTCGAAGAAATCTTCGGCGTACGTTGCCACGATTCGCCGGGCGCCGGAAGCGGTCTGCTCCTCCATCTCATTGATGGCCTCGGGAGAGGGGCGGGAGTCGGTGATCTTCGGTGGCACTACAGGTTCCTCCTTGTACGAAACGCAAATCTCAAACGGCGATTCTACGCCAAAGCTAGTGCTTCCGGCGCCTCGGGCGGAGGGCGGCTTGCTCCGCGCGCCGAATCTGCTGGAACGTCACGCGCCCCGCCCGCTTGAACGCCCGGTACGGGATGTACAGCTGCGGCGCGCGGATGCGGCGCGCCACCCACTCGCCGAAGATCACGCCGCCGGCCAGCGCCATGCACACGGCGATGGCGTTGAAGATGTTGCTCATCCCCACCACAATCTGCTCGTTGAGCACCGCGTAGAGGCCGCGGTAGATGCCTGAGCCGGGGAGGAACGGCGTCACGCCCGCCACCGCGGTGATCACGGGGTTGACCAAGTAGCGGCGGGAGATGAGACCGCCGGCCAGGCCAACCACGATGGAGCAGGCCGCGGTGGCGATGAACTTATCGGTGCCGAAGGGGATGAGGAAGATGTAGAACATCGCGGAGCCCGCGGCGGCAGTGAGCCCAGAAACAATGATGGCCAGGCGCTCCGCAAAGCAGGTCACGGCAAACGAGGCGGCGGCCAGCGCCCCGCCGATGATGCGCCAGCCGGCGCTGCTTAACGACGGCTTACCTAACATGGTTTCCAGCGGCGGCAGGGGCACTCCTAACAGCTCCGCCACGTACAGGCCGATGGCCACGCCCGCGACGATGCCGCCGGACGACAACATGGTCTGGAAGAAGCGGGAGGCCGCGGTGACGGGGGAGCCCGTGATGCCGTCGAAAAGCGACTGCACCAGCGTCAGGCCGGCCAAGAGCACGATGATGCCGGTGGCGATGACCTGGCTGGGCACGATCGTATGGCCGATCGAGGTGGAGAAGTCGTAGAAGATGGCGGCCGGAATGGTGGCGATAAAGCCGCCAATGACGCAGTGGTAGAAGTACGGCAGCGAGTTGTGAGACAGGACCTTGTTAAAGCCCATGATGAGGAAAGCGGTGAGCCCGCCGACGAGCGCCATGAGGAGATCGCCGCCGAGCAGGATGGACACGGACGCGCCCATGACCGCCCACCCGGCCAGGTTGCGGGTGTTGCGGTAGGGGATGGGCTCGTTGTCGATGTCGTCGAGGATCTTCTCCGCCATCTCCGGCCGGGTGGCGCCCGCGCGGATCGAGCGGATAAGGCGGTCGGCTTCCTGCAGCTTGTGGTAGTTCTCGCTCATCATCGTGACCACGCGGAACACGTTCACCGGCGTGCGGCGCTGGACGCCCACGTTGGCGTTCATGGTGATGGTGTTCACCGTGATGTCCACGTGACAGTAGTGCAAGCCGTACGACGAGGTGACCGTGCGGATCTGGGCGATCGCGTCCGAGGACGTCGTGCCGTTGGCGATGAGGATCTCGCCGATCCGCGCGGCGATGTTCATGACCGCGGCCACCTGCGCGGGGTCCGTCAGATCGACGGGCGCGAGGACGGACGGGGGCGGGGAGGTGCGGGACTCGTCAATCGTGGCCACGTGGTCGCGCGAGCCACGCAGCCGCTGCCAATACTGCTCTAGTGATGCCACACGCGAAACACTATCGCGCCGACGTGTTTCGCGCACTCACCGGTCGATGTGTAAGATTCATGGGCATTGCTGGAGTGGCGCAATCGGTAGCGCAACGCACTTGTAATGCGTAGGTTGCGAGTTCAAGTCTCGTCTCCAGCTCCAATTTTTTGCCGCCGAGGGGGAGGGGCGGCGGTCCTCGCGCGCGCTGTGCGGTCAGCGTTTAAAGGCCTTGATTTGGCTAAACCTTCGCTCTCTGGATATACCCCCACTTTTGCTCGACAGCCCCAAGACGACGTACAGCAAACGTACAGTGGAGGGGAGTTAAATGCTATCTGGTTAATTACCCATACAAAGGAGTGCATTTCATGGCTGAGAACCCGAAGGGCATCAAGGTGCTCGTCGTTGATGACGAGCCCAATATCGTCGAGCTGCTGACCGTCTCCCTGAAGTTCCAGGGATTCGAGGTAGAAAGCGCAAACTCCGGGCAGGAGGCGCTGACCATGGCGCGCGAGTACCGCCCGGATGCCTACATTTTGGACGTCATGATGCCGGGGATGGACGGCTTCGAGCTGCTGGGCAAGCTGCGCCAGGACGGCCTTGACGGCCCGGTGCTCTTCCTCACCGCCAAGGACGCGGTGGAAGACCGCATCCACGGCCTGACCATCGGCGCGGACGACTACGTGACCAAGCCGTTCTCCCTGGAGGAAGTCATCACCCGCCTGCGCGTCATCCTGCGTCGCGGCAACGTGACCGATGACGCCGACCACGACACCACCATCCGCTACGCGGACCTGACGCTGAACGACGAAACCCACGAGGTGACCAAGGCCGGCGAGATCATCGATCTCTCCCCGACCGAGTTCAACCTGCTGCGCTACCTCATGCTCAACGCGGAGGTCGTGCTGTCCAAGGCGAAGATCCTGGACAACGTGTGGCATTACGACTTCGGCGGCGACGGCAACGTCGTCGAGTCCTACATCTCCTACCTGCGTCGCAAGATTGACACCGGCGACGTGCCGCTGATCCAGACCGTGCGCGGCGTCGGCTACGTGCTGCGCACCCCGCGCCAGTAACCTGCGGCGTAGCGGTCCATGAAGGCGAAGCAGAAGCTCGCGGCCTGGTCGTACAACCAGGCCGCGCGGCCGTTGCAAAAGCAGCTGGTGTCCCTGGTGGTCGTGGTGGCCACCCTGGGCATCGTGCTGAGTTTTGCCACGGTCTTCTTCCTTATGCGCGGCATCCTCATGCAGCGCGTGGACGACCAGCTGCAGGAGGGCCTGGACAGCTGGGCGGGGCAGGGCACCTGGATCCCGTCGATCGGCGTGCCCAGCGAGTTTGCCCAGGCGACCTGGTTCCCCGGCTACCCGTACCCGTTCTCGCGCTACACCCCGCGGGGCAACCCGCCCGACTGGGAGCAGCTGACGGTCCTGGACCAGGCGCGCACCATCGGGTCGAAGAACGTGGATAGTTCGGCGTCGCTGACGCAGTGGAGGGCGGTGGCGTCGAAAAGCGATGACGGCACCATCACGCTGGTGGCGAAGCGGCTGGAGTCAGAAAACCGCATTCTGCGCTGGCTCGCGGTGGTGGAGACGAGCCTTGGCGCGATTGCGATCCTGGCGATCGCCATCGCAGCGAAGACGCTGGTGAGAAGGTCGCTGACGCCGCTGCGCGAAGTGGAAGACACGGCGCTGGCGATCGCGGACGGCGATGTGGACCGCCGCGTCCCCGCCTGGTCGCGCGACACCGAGGTGGGCAAGCTGTCCTACGCCGTCAACACGATGGTGAGCCAGCTGCAGGACTCGGTCAATGACGCGCAGGGGAAAGAGGAGCAGATGCGGCGCTTCGTCGGCGACGCCTCCCACGAGCTGCGCACTCCGCTGACCAGCCTGCGCGGCTACGCCGAGCTCTACCGCAAGGGTATGGCCCCCGACGCGGACATGGTCATTGACAAGATCGAGGAAGAATCCGGCCGCATGCAGCTGCTGGTGGAGGACCTGCTCGCGCTCACCCGCGCGGAGGGCACCCGCCTGGACCGCAAAACCGTGGACATGCAAAAGGTCGTGGACTCCGCGGTCTCCTCGGCCCGGGCCGCCTACCCGGAGCGCTCCATCGAGGTTGACAACCAGTGCGCCCGGCCGCCGATGGTCAACGGCGACCCGGACCGCCTCCACCAGGTGCTCATGAACCTGATCAACAACGCGTTCAAGCACGGCGGCTCCGACGTGGATGTGACCATCACGCTGCGCGAAAACCTGGACCGCATCGTCATCGAGGTCGCGGACAACGGCCGCGGCATGGCGGAGGAGGACGCGGCGCGCATCTTCGACCGCTTCTACCGCGCGGACGCGTCGCGCCACCGCGCGGGCGGCGGCGGCTCCGGCCTGGGCCTGGCAATCACCAAGTCGCTCATCGAGCAGCACGAGGGCACCATCACCGTCGACACCGCGCCGGGCGAGGGCGCGACGTTCAAGATCTCGCTGCCGCTGCTGCGCGAGGTCAATGGCGCGACAACGACAAAGGCAACGAAGGCGACAAAGGCTGCGCAGCCAGCCAAGGACGCCAAGACGCCGGAAAAGGACTAGTTCAGCGCCGCGCGGAGCGTCTCCGCGGCCGCGTCCATCTTCGCCGGGTCGGTCTCGTCGGCGCGCATGACGCTGGCCAGGTTGTAGCCGGACATGTCGTTGGCGGGGAAGACGTGGATGTGCGCGTGCGGCACCTCGAACCCGGCGATGAGGTAGCCGGCGCGCTCGCACTCGAACTCGCTGACAATGGCGGCGCCGATGCGCTGCGCCACCGCATTCATCTTGGCCCACAGTTCGGGCTCGAGGTCGGTCCACTTGTCCACCTCTTTGACCGGCACGACCAGCGTGTGGCCGTACGCGATTGGCTCGATGGTGAGGAAGGCGGCGACGTCCTCGTCCTTGTAAACGAAGCGTCCGGGGATCTCGCCGTCAATGATCTTTGTAAAGACTGTGCTCATACACTCAAACCGTACCTGTAAGTTTGAGGCCATGCGCATCCTTGTTATCGGTTCGGGCGGCCGCGAACACGCCCTGCTCAAAGGTCTGTCTGGCAACGAGCTCGTCGTCGCACCCGGCAACGCGGGTATGTCGACGCTGGCCAAGCAATTGCCTATCGACGCCACGTCGCCCCAAGCCATCGTCACCCTCGCCCGCGACGAGCAGGCGGAGCTCGTGGTGATCGGCCCGGAGGCCCCGCTGGTCACCGGCGCCGCCGACGCCCTGCGCGAGGCGGGTATCCCCGTCTTCGGCCCCACCAAGGCCGCGGCCCAGCTGGAGGGCTCGAAGGCATTCGCCAAGGACGTCATGGCCGCCGCCGGCGTGCGCACGGCCCGCGCGCTGCGCGTTGCGCCGGAGGAGGGCGCGGCGGGCGTCGAAAAGGCCCTGGAGCAGTTCGGCCCCAACTACGTGGTCAAGGACGACGGCCTGGCCGGCGGCAAGGGCGTCGTGGTCACCACGGACCGCGCCGAGGCCGCAGCCCACGCGCAGGCGGTGCTCGAGGCGGGCAACCCGGTCCTGTTCGAGTCCTTCCTCGAAGGCCCCGAGGTCTCCCTGTTCTGCCTCGTCGACGGCGAAACCGTGGTCCCGCTGCTGCCCGCGCAAGATCACAAGCGCGCCTACGACAACGACGAGGGCCCGAACACCGGCGGCATGGGCGCCTACACCCCGCTGCCGTGGCTGCCGGCGGATGGCGTGCAGCGCATCGTCGACGAGGTCGCCGCCCCCGTCGCGCGCGAGATGGTCAACCGCGGCACCCCCTACCAGGGCCTGCTTTACGTCGGCGCGGCGTGGGGCCCGGAGGGCCCGGCCGTGGTGGAGTTCAACGCCCGATTCGGCGACCCGGAGACCCAGGCCGTGCTGTCCATGCTGGAGACCCCGCTCGCCGAGCCGCTGTACGCCGTAGCCACCGGCACGCTCGCGGACCTGCCGCCGCTGCAGTGGAAGGACGGTTACGCCGCCACGGTCGTGCTCGCCGCAGAGAACTACCCGGCCAGCCCCGCCAAGGGCGACGCGATCACGGGGCCGGAGCTGGACAACCCGGACAAGGTGCTGCACGCGGGCACAACGCGCGGGGACGATGGTTACGTCTCCGCGGGCGGGCGAGTGCTCAACGTGCTCGGCCACGGCGCGACGCTGGAGGACGCGATCGCCGACGCCTACCGCGTCATCGGGGGGATCGAGATGCGCGGGTCCTTCTACAGGAAGGATATTGGGCGGCGTGCGGTGGCGGGTGAGGTGAGCGTCGATAAGCACTAGCCCCCTGTGCGATAATTGGCGCGTGACTGAGAAGCCTGCAAACCCCAACGTCCTGTCCAACCGCTACGCCTCGCCGGAGATGGCGAGGCTGTGGAGCGCCGAGCACAAGATCATCCTCGAGCGGCAGCTGTGGATCGCCGTCATGCGCGCGCAGCGTGAGCTCGGCGTGGAGATCCCGCAAGAGGCTATCGACGCCTACGAGTCCGTCATCGACCGCGTCGACCTGAGCTCCATCGCGGAGCGGGAGCGCGTCACGCGCCACGACGTGAAGGCGCGCATCGAGGAGTTCAACGCGCTCGCCGGCTACGAGCACATCCATAAGGGGATGACCAGCCGCGACCTGACCGAGAACGTCGAGCAGCTGCAGATAGTGCGCGCGCTCGAACTGGTCCGCGGCAAGGCGGTCGCGCTGCTCAAGGCCGTGGGCAACCGGGCGTCCGAGTACAAGTCGCTGGTGATGGCAGGCCGCTCCCACAACGTGGCGGCGCAGGCGACCACGCTGGGCAAGCGCTTCGCGTCCGCAGCCGACGAGATCCTGGTCGCGGTCGACCGCATCGAGTCGTTGCTTGACGGCTACCCGCTGCGCGGCATCAAGGGCCCGATGGGGACGGCGCAGGACATGCTCGACCTCATGGGCGGAGACGAGGCGAAGCTCGCCGAGCTGGAATCCAAGGTGGCCGGCCACCTGGGCTTTGACACCGTGTTCGACTCCGTCGGCCAGGTCTACCCGCGCTCCCTGGACTTCGAGGCGATCTCCGCGCTGGTCCAGCTCGGCGCCGGGCCATCCTCGCTGGCCACCACGATCCGCCTCATGGCCGGCAACGAGACGGTGACCGAGGGCTTCAAGGAGGGCCAGGTCGGCTCCTCCGCCATGCCGCACAAGATGAACGCGCGCTCCTGCGAGCGCGTGGGCGGCTTCCAGGTTATCCTGCGCGGCTACCTCACCATGGCCGCTGACCTGGCCGGTCAGCAGTGGAACGAGGGCGACGTGTTCTGCTCCGTCGTGCGCCGCGTCGCGCTGCCGGATGCGTTCTTTGCCATCGACGGGCAGCTGGAGACCTTCCTCACCGTCCTCGACGAGTTCGGCGCGTTCCCCGCCATGATCACCCGCGAACTGGACCGCTACCTGCCGTTTTTGGCCACCACGCGCATCCTCATGGCGTCCGTGCGTGCCGGGGTGGGCCGCGAGACCGCACACGAGGTGATCAAGGAAAACGCCGTCGCCATGGCCCTGGACATGCGCGAGAACGGCGCCGAGCAGAACCTGGTCGAGCGTCTTGCCGACGACGATCGCCTGCCGCTGGACCTCGGCCAGCTTGAGGAGGCTCTCGCGGACCGGCACGCGTTTATCGGCGCGGCAGAGTCGCAGGTCGACCGCGTGCTCACGCGTATCGACGCCCTCGTACACAAGTACCCCGACGCCGCCAACTACCGCCCGGGCGAGATCCTGTAGCTCGCCGCGGCCGGGGGGCGGCGGGCGTAGTCGGTGCTGTCTGCGTCTAAAAGGAGCTAGCTCCGTTTGGGGTTGGTGTTGAACGGCGACCTGGGGTTTTGTTGGTGGGTTGCGCGTAGATGGAGCTAGCTCCGTTTGGAAGGAGCAGCGCCGACCGCCGACCTGGTGCGGGTCTACTCCGCCCAGCGGACGCCGGTGGCGTCGAGGCGCACGCCAGTGGCGGGGACGCCGGGGTCCACGCGGCGCTCCCAGGATGCGAGCGCGGTGGTGTAGGCGCGGCCTTCCTCCAGTTCAGCGGTGTAGCCGGAGGGGGCGCCGCTGCCCATGTCGCAGTACGCCTCCGCCGCGGACGGCGAAGCGGCCCCAGGCACAGCACCAGCGCCAGACCCAGCCCCAACACCAGCCCGCGACCCAGAACCCGACCCCGCCCCCAGGCCCGTGCCGCTGCCCGGCTGGGATGGGACGGAGTTGGCGGTGAGGGTTGTGGAGGGGGCGGGGGTGGCGTCGATAAGCGAAAGCTCCGGCACGGGCACCGTGGGGCCGGTGGGGTTGCTGCCGATGGCGACGGGCGTGAGCGTGACCGGGAAGCAGGTGAACGCGGCGAACCGCTGCGGGTCGGGCGAGCGGAGGTTGTTGGCGGCTTGGGTGCCGGTGATGCGGCGCGGGCGCTCGACGGTGACCTCCCACTGCACCTGGGTGCCGGTTGCGGGGTCCTCGGTGGCGACGCGCGCGGTGTCGCCGAAGCTGAGGACGGCGTTGTCGCGGGTGGGGGCGAAGTCGGGCATGTCGGCGGCGTCCGTGCTGGCGGGTTGCGGCGAGCACGCGGCGAGTGCGGCGGCGAGCGGCAGCGCGAGCAACACTGGGAGGCGAGAGACCATGCGGAACATGGTAGTGGCGCGGTATATGCTTGGTGCCATGCGTCCAGAGCTTTCTGACTACACTCACCTTTCCGGCGGCAAAGTCCGCGAGATTTACCAGGTAGATGGGGACACCTTGCTCATGGTGGCCTCGGATCGCATCTCCGCGTTCGACTTCTCGCTCGAGCCCGAGATCCCGGACAAGGGGCGGATTCTCACCGCAACGTCGATGTTCTTCTTCGACCTGCTGGACGGGATTCCGAACCACCTCGCGGGGCCGATCGATGATCCGCGGATCCCGGAGGAGGTGCTGGGCCGCGCGATGGTGGTGAAGAAGCTGGACATGGTCGAGTTCGAGTGCGTCGCCCGCGGCTACCTCACCGGTTCGGGCAAGAAGGAGTACGACGAGCGCGGCATGGTCTGCGGCGTGAAGCTGCCCGAGGGCCTCGTTGAGGCGTCGAAGCTGCCGGAGCCGATTTTCACCCCGGCGACGAAGGCCGCGCAGGGCGATCACGACGAGAACGTGACGTTCAAGTACATGGCGGGCAAGATCGGCACCGAGCTGGCGGAGCGCCTGCGCGATCGCACCCTCGAGGTCTACTCGCGCGCCGCGGAGTACGCGGAGACCAAGGGCATCATTCTGGCGGACACCAAGTTCGAGTTCGGCCTGGATAGCAACGGGGAGCTCGTGCTTGCCGACGAAGTCCTGACCCCGGATTCCTCCCGCTACTGGCCCGCCGATTCCTACAAGGAGGGCCAGAAGCAGCCCAGCTTTGACAAGCAGTACGTGCGCAACTGGCTCACCGGCCCGAAGTCGGGCTGGCGCCCCTCGGAAGGCACGCAGCCGCCGGAGCTGCCGGGTTCCGTGGTGGAGGCCACGCGCGACCGCTACATCGAGGCGTACGAGCGCCTGAGCGGCGAGAAGTTCGGCGACTGGCCGGGCGCCAACGCGTAAGCGCGGTGCCCTAGGCTGGGTGCCTATGGATTTCCCGAAGGCACCGAAGCACCCGATCACCCGCTCGTTCCACGGCCGCGACTTCGTGGACAACTACGAGTGGCTGCGCGACAAAGACAGCCCGGAGACGATCGCGTACCTGGAGGCGGAAAACGCCGCCACGGAGCAGGCCACCGCGCACCTGAGCGATCTGACCGACACGATCTACGGCGAGATCAAGTCGCGCGTGAAGGAAACGGATATGTCCGTGCCGCAGCGCGCGGGCGACTGGTGGTACTACGGCCGCACCATCGAGGGCAAGAACTACGCCCTCTCGTGCCGCGTCCCCGCCGCCGACGACCGCTGGACCCCACCCGAGGTCTCGGAGGAGATGCCCGGGGAGCAGGTGCTTATCGACGCCAACGAGCTCGCCGACGGCCACGAATTTTTCTCCATCGGCGCCTCCTCGGTCACCACCTCCGGCCGCCTCCTGGCCTACTCGGTGGACACCACCGGCGACGAGCGCTTCGACCTGCGCATCAAGGACCTGGAGACCGGCGAGCTGCTCCCGGACGTCATCGAGGGCGTCTTCTACGGCGCGACCTGGGCCGGCGATGACTACCTGTTCTACGTCCGCTGCGACGACGCCTGGCGGCCCCACCAGATCTGGCGCCACAAGGTGGGCACGGACGCGTCCGAGGACTTCCTGGTCTTCGAGGAGAAGGACGAGAAGTTCGGCGTGGGCGTGGGCGGTGACCGCGCGGAGCGCTTCCTCTACATCCTGTCCTCGTCGTCCCTGACTACCGAGTACCGCGTCGCCCCGCTCGAGGATCCCACCGCCGAATTCCAGGTGATGTGGCCGCGCGAGGAGGGTGTGGAGTACCACCCGGACTACGCCGCGCTGGGGGACCGCGAGTACTGGCTGGTCACGCACAACGCCGCGGGGCCGAACTTCGCGGTGAGCGCGGTCGCACTCGCCGCCGAGCTACCGGACCTGCGCGACCTGGCCGTCATCGTCCCGCACTCGGATACGACCCGCATCGAGGGGCTGGACGTCTACCGCGACTTCGTGTTCATGTCGTACCGCCGCGGCGGGATCCCGCGCCTGGCCGTTGCGCCGCTCACGGGCGAGGACTTCGCCCCCTTCGAGGAGCTGGAGTTCTCCGAGGAGCTCTACACCGCGAGCCTGGCAGGCAACCCGGAGTGGGACGCGCCCGTGGTGCGGGTGGGCTACACCTCGTACACGCAGCCGTCGCAGCTGTTGGATTACCGGGTCGAGGACGGCTCGTTCACCCTGCTCAAGGAGCAGGAGGTTGAGGGCGGTTACAACCCGGACGAGTACGTCGCCGAGCGGATCTGGGCGAAGGCTGAGGACGGGGTGGAGATTCCGGTGTCGGTGGTGCGTCGAAAAGCGACTGCCCCGAACGCTTCGCCCACCTTGCTGTACGGCTACGGCTCATACGAGGCGTCGATGGACCCGGGGTTCTCCATCGCGCGACTCTCGCTGCTAGACCGCGGGATGGTGTGGGCGTGCGCGCACGTGCGCGGCGGCGGCGAGATGGGCCGCAGCTGGTACGACCAGGGCAAGATGCTGCACAAGAAGAACACGTTCACGGACTTCATCGCCTGCGCTGACACGCTCATCCAACTGGGCATGACCGATCCGGAGCACCTCGTCGCCGAGGGCGGCTCTGCGGGCGGGCTGCTCATGGGCGCGGTGGCGAACATGACGCCGGAGAAGTTCGCGGGCATCCAGGCGATCGTGCCATTTGTCGACCCGCTGACCTCCATTCTCAAGCCCGAGCTGCCGCTCACCGTCGGCGAGTGGGAAGAGTGGGGCGACCCGTACCACGACCCCGAGGTCTACGACTACATGGCCGGTTACGCGCCCTACGAGAACATCACCGCGCAGGGCTACCCGGACATCCTGGCCGTGACCAGCCTGAACGACACGCGCGTGCTCTACGTTGAGCCCGCGAAGTGGGTGGCCAAGCTACGCGAGCACGCCACCGGAGGCGAGATTCTGCTCAAGACCGAGATGTCCGCGGGCCACGGCGGGGTGTCGGGCCGCTACGCCAAGTGGAAGCAGACGGCGTTCGAGTACGCGTGGACGTTGGTGAAGAGCAAAGCCGTGGCCGCTGTGGGAGAATAGCGGGTATGTCTGGTCGCGTTCTCGTCTCAATTTCGTCCATTTTTGATGACACGCTCGATGACGTGGTCCGGCTCGTCGAGGGCCTGGACCGCAAACGCGTGCCGGTGTCGTTGCTGGTCGCGCCGCACATCGACAAGAAGTGGCACCTGGCCAAGGACTCGCGCACGCGCGGCTGGCTCCTCGAGCAGGCCGAGCACCGCGCCCTGCTCCTCAACGGTTTCGACCAGGCGGTTCAGGGCCGCCGCTCCGAGTTCGCGTCGCTCGGCGAGCACGAAGCGCGCCTGCGCCTCACCGGCGCGACCCGCCAGATGGAGGCGCTCGGTTTCCACCTCGACATGTTCGCCCCGCCGCGCTGGCGCATGTCCCCAGGCACACTCGGCGTGCTCCCGGACTTCGGGTTCCGCCTCGCCGTGTCAACGAAGGGCATCTATTCGCTTACCGACGCCACCGCCACCCCCTTCACCCGCTGCCGCAACCTCTCCGTCGGCGAGGGCTACGGCACGGCCAAGTGGTGGCGACGCAACATCATCGCTGCCGCCGTCCGCGGTGCGGAGAAGGGCAACACGCTCCGCCTGTCCATCTCCGCCCGCGAGCTGCACAAGAAGAAGGTCCGCCGCGATTTCACCGCGGCCATCCTGTGCGCCCAGGCCAACGGCGCAGAGCCCGCCGACTACAGGGCGTTCCTGTAGTCGGCGGGTTTCCTCGCGGCTTGCTCAGCGAGGTCTTTAGCGCAGACCCAGCTGGTTGAGCAGATCGTTCACCTGCTGCGGCATGAAGTGGTACGCAGCCGCGCCCGCGAGGCCGAGCCCCGCGATAAGCGCAGCGATGATGCCGAGGATCGTGCCGAAGGTGGAGCTGCCGTCCGCGGACGTGCCCTGGTCGCCGCCGTCCTGGATCGGCTTCTGCGGCTGCTTCGGTGCGTCCGGCTGCACCTTGCCGGCCTTCTGGGTGGTGCCGTCGGTGAAGGTGATGACCAGGTTGCCCTCGCCGTCAACCTCGACCTTCTCAACGCCGCGGCCATCGGCGCCGTCCTTGCCGTCGGTACCGTTGGCGCCGTCCTTGCCATCCTGGCCGTCGGTGCCGGTGGCGCCGTCCTGGCCAGCGATCGGGCCGACCTTCTGGCTGGTGCCATCGGTGTAGGTCACCTCGAGCTCGCCGTCGACGACCTCGAAGCCAGCAACGCCGCGGCCGGCAGCGCCGGTCTCGCCCTTGTCGCCCTTCTCACCGTCCTGGCCGTCTTTACCAGCAGCCCCGTCCTTACCGTCTGCGCCGTCCTTACCGTCTGCGCCGTCCTTACCGTCGGCGCCATCCTCGCCGCTGGTGCCGTTGACCTTGCCAGCGTTCTCGGCGTGGCCATCGTTGTAGTGGACGATCAGCTCGCCATCCTCATTGATGGCAACGGACTCGATGCCACGGCCGTCGTTGCCGTCCTGTCCGTCCTTGCCATCGCTGCCGTTGGCACCGTTGGCACCGTCCTTGCCTGCGGCGCCCGGCTCGCCGGTTTCGCCCTTGTCGCCCTTGTCGCCCTTTTCGCCTTGCTCGCCCTTGGCGCCGTCCTTACCGTTAGCGCCGTCAACGCCGTCGGCACCGTCTTTGCCTGCGGCGCCGGGGTCACCCTTGTCGCCCTTCTCGCCCTTGGCGCCGTCCTTACCGTTAGCGCCGTCAACGCCGTCGGTACCGTCCTTGCCAGGCTCGCCGGGGTCACCCTTGTCGCCCTTCTCGCCCTTGGCGCCGTCCTTACCGTTAGCGCCGTCAACGCCGTCGGCACCGTCTTTGCCTGCGGCGCCGGGGTCACCCTTGTCGCCCTTCTCGCCCTTGGCGCCGTCCTTACCGTTAGCGCCGTCAACGCCGTCGGTACCGTCCTTGCCAGGCTCGCCGGGGTCACCCTTGTCGCCCTTCTCGCCCTTGGCGCCGTCCTTACCGTTAGCGCCGTCAACGCCGTCCTTACCAGCGGCGCCCGGCTCGCCGTCCTTGCCATCCTGGCCGTCCTTGCCGTCTTGGCCGTCTTTGCCTGCGGCGCCGTCCTCGCCGGTGACCTTGCCCAGGTCGACCGGGTTGTCCTTGTCGTCGGAGTAGGTCACCCAGAGGTGGCCGTCGTCACGCACCTCGGCCTTGATAATGGAGCGGCCGGCGGTGGGTTCTTCGGCGGGGGTGGGTTCTTCGGTGGCGGAGTCGTCGTCAAGCAGCTTCGGATCGACCTTGATGTTGAAGCCGACCTTGACCGGGTCGTGGTCGGAGGAGCGGAACGGGTTGCCGTAGCCGTAGAGCTTGTCGTCGCCGCTGCCAAAGAAGTCCTGCGCGTTGTAGTTGCGGCGGGAGTACTCGAACGCGACCGACTCGTCGCCGTTGATGTTCCACACTGCGGAGTCCTGGACCAGGTCTTTTGCGGACACGTTGGCCAGCACGTGGTCGAGGGTGCCGAGTCGGCCGCCGAACTGGTAGGAAGCCTGGTCAAAGTTCTTCTCGTGGTGGACCAGGGAGAAGCCGCCACCCTCGATGGCGGTGATGGCTTCCTCCTTGGTGTAGGAGTTCAGGTCACCGAGAATGAAGGTCGGCAGGTCGGTCCATTTGTCTTCCTTGCTCAGGTGATCAATGAGCGCCTGTGCCTGGGCCTTACGAACGGCGGGGTTGTTGCCCTGGCCGTCGCCGGAATCCTTGTCGTTGTTAGCAACGGAACCCTTGGACTTGAAGTGGTTGACCACGGCAACGAAGTTGTCGCCGCCCTCGGCCGGCTCAAACTCCTGGGCCAGCGGCTGGCGGGCGGTGCCGGTGAAGGCCGGGTCGTCGAAGATCTTGGACTCGCCGACCGGGCGGACCTTGTCCTTTTGGTAAATGAACGCGACGCGGATGTAGTCCTCGTCGGTGCCCAGCTGGGTCGGGGACTTCACCAGGTCCCACTTCTCCTCGCCGGCCCGGGCGTTGAGCGCGTCCACCAGGTTCTGCAGGGTCTCGTCGCGCTTGGCCACGTCACCGGTGACGGTCGCAGTGTTCTCAATCTCAGAGAGGCCGAGCACGTCGACGTCCAGCGTGTTAATCGCGGTGACGATCTTGGCCTGCTGGTCCTTGAACGCATCCTCGGTGTACGCGCCGCGGACCTTGCAGCGGTTGGACCCGACAGGGGTGCCGTTCATGTCCTTGTATGACTTGCAGTTGGCCTCATCCTCGCCCAGGGAGTTGAAGTAGTTGAGGACGTTGAAGAAGCCGAGGGAGAAGTCGCCCTTCACGGTGCCCGGCACGTCGATGGACTTCTCGCGGGAGTCCTCCCACATGATCGGCAGCTCGTCGGCGGCGTTCTTGCCGGTGATCGGTTGCAGCGGCTGGAAGCGCCATTGGTCGAAGGAGTAGTCCACAACCACGTCGGTCTGGAACTCCACCTGGTCGGTGGTGCGGATGGACTTCACGCCCTTATCCGAGGTGACCAGGTACGGCAGCGGGGTCTGCTTGTCCGTGCGGAAATAGTTCGTGGTGCGGCCGTCATCCAGGTACACCTCGCGGGCGGACTGCTCGGCCTCGTACTTGCTGTAGCCGTCCACGCTCGGTTTGTTCTTGTCGGTGAAGTTGTAGATCGGCTCGGTGCCCGCCACCAGGCCGAGGTCGCCCGTGTTATTCAGGTTGTAGTTGTCGGTCACGGTGTAGGTGCCCGGTCGGACCAGCATGCCCTCGTAGGGCTCGCGGGCGTCGTCGCCAGCCGGTAGGGACTCGAGGGCGATCGCGGTCGGTGCCTCGAGCGCCTCGTCGAGATTGGTCTTGGACGAAGCAGTGATCTGGGTTTGGTTGTAGTACTCCGAGACCTTGCCAGTCACCTGGAGGGAGTCGCCGCGCTGTGGGAAGTCGTTGTTCCCACCCATGTAGACGAAGATGCCGTCGGATGCGTCGCCGGCCTTCTTCTCTGCGCCGCCGGTGCCCGCGGTCTGCAGGAAGAAGCCGTTCTTGCCGCCCTCGTCGTACACGGCGGTGACCACGCCCTCGGTGGTCACGGTCTTGCCCTCGAGCGGGGAGGCGGCGCCGGTGCCCTGGATCTCAGCGATCGGGGTGATCGCGCCGGGCTCCGGGGCGGGCTGCGCGGGATCGGACGGGTCAGCGGGGTCGGAAGGCTCTGCCGGCACGACCGGGTCGTTGCCCGAGCGCTGCGGGGTCGGCGCGGCAGCGTGGAAGTCAGCGGCGTTGTCGTCGGTGTCTACGCCCACCTCTTTGCGCTGGATGGAGGTGGAGTTCGACGTCCCCTCGGCGGCTTTGCCCTCAAAGTTGGCCGCTCCGCCCCAGCCGACGAGGTCGACTTGGGTGCCGGAGGCGTCGGTAAGCACTGCGCTCGCTTTCTTGCCGTTGAAGTCGAAGGAGCTCTCGTAGTCGGCATTTTCGAGCGGGTTAGACGTGTCGTTGCCCGCGGCGCCCTTGATCAGGAAGTAGCCGCCGGCAGGCACGGATCCGGAAAGCTTGGTCGTGTTGCCCGTGTTGCCCTTGGCGGATTGCTGGTCGAGGACCCATCCGGTGATGTCGATGTCCTGGTCGGTGGGGTTGTACAGCTCGACAAAGTCGTTGGAGATGGTGGAGCCGGAGTTGCCGCCGCCTCCGTAGACCTCGTTGATGACCACGTTGGAGCCGTCGGTCTCGGCGTGCGCGGATGGGACGGTGATGGTGCCGGCGGCGAGCGCGACGATGAACGCTGCGGAGAACCCGTGGCGGTGGTTGAAACGCATGTGGAACCCTTTGCTGAGAGGATGGAGTGATTTCCCAGTTAAAATAACGCCGGTCGCTAGGCTGCGCTGGGTATAAACTCAGTAAAAACTTAAAGTTCAGGATTTGTTCATCTGTTGGACCGCTATTGGTTCCCCGGTGGCGTCGGATATACTTGCCCACGTCTGCTGACCTCTGACTAATGAAGGAATCTCATGGCACGTGTCGTGGTAAATGTCATGCCGAAGGCTGAAATCCTGGATCCGCAGGGCCAGGCTGTCCAGCGCGCACTTGGGCGAATCGGGGTGAACGGGGTCCAGGATGTCCGCCAGGGCAAGCGCTTCGAGATCGAGGTGGATGACTCCGTCACGGATGAGGAGCTCGCTCGCGTCGCGGAGACCCTCCTGTCCAACACCGTGATCGAGGATTTCGAGGTTGTTCGATGACGGCAACCATCGGGGTTATCACGTTCCCAGGCACGCTTGACGACGTCGACGCCCTCCGCGCCGTCCGCCTCGCAGGAGCCGAGCCGAAGCAGTTGTGGCACGCCGACGACGACCTGACCGGCGTGGACGCCGTCGTCGTCCCGGGCGGGTTCTCCTACGGCGACTACCTGCGCTCCGGCGCGATCGCCGCGCAGGCACCGATGATGGGCGCTGTGGTAGAAGCCGCGAAGAAGGGCATGCCGGTGCTGGGCATTTGCAACGGCTTCCAGATCCTCACCGAGGCCGGCCTGCTGCCGGGCGCGCTCACCCGCAACCAGCACCTGGATTTCCACTGCGTGGACACCTACCTGGAGATCGCCAACGCGGACACCGCGTGGACGTCCCGCTTCGAGGCTGGCCAGAAGATCCTGGTGCCAGCGAAGCACGGCGAGGGGCGCTTCCAGGCATCGCAGGAGACGGTGCACCAGCTGGAGCAGGAGGGCCGCGTGGTCTTCCGCTACACCGACAACTTCAACGGCTCCGCCAACTCGATCGCGGGCGTGACCAATGAGTCGGGCCGCGTCGTCGGCCTCATGCCGCACCCGGAGCACGCGATTGAGCTGCTCACCGGCCCGTCCACTGATGGTCTGGGCTTGTTCGAATCCGCCATCGACGCTATCTCGAAGATCGGAGCGTAAACGACTATGACCGTGCACGACGACACCGTCGAGAACGCGCAAGCAACCCCTGACCTGGACCAGCCGTACGCGGAGCTGGGCCTGCGCGACGAGGAATACGACAAGATCAAGTCCATCCTTGGCCGCCGCCCCACGGACGCGGAGCTGACCGTGTACTCCGTGATGTGGTCCGAGCACTGCTCGTACAAGTCCTCCAAGGTGCACCTGCGCTACTTCGGCGAGACGATGACCGAGGAGATGGCCTCTAAGATCCTCGCCGGCATCGGCGAGAACGCCGGTGTGGTGGACATCGGCGACGGCGACGCGGTGACCTTCCGCGTGGAGAGCCACAACCACCCATCCTTCGTGGAGCCATACCAGGGCGCCGCAACCGGCGTGGGCGGCATCGTCCGCGACATCATGGCCATGGGCGCGCGCCCGATCGCCGTCATGGACCAGCTGCGCTTCGGCCCGGCGGATGCCGAGGACACCAAGCGCGTCCTGCCCGGCGTGGTCCACGGCATTGGTGGCTACGGCAACTCGCTCGGCCTGCCGAACATCGGCGGCGAGACTGTCTTCGACGCCGCGTATGCCGGCAACCCGCTGGTCAACGCCCTGTGCGTGGGCACGCTGAAGGTAGAGGACCTGAAGCTCGCCTTCGCCTCCGGCACCGGCAACAAGGTGGTGCTCTTCGGCTCGCGCACCGGCCTCGACGGCATCGGCGGCGTCTCCGTGCTGGGCTCCGCCACCTTCGAGGAAGGCGAGGAGCGCAAGCTGCCGGCCGTGCAGGTTGGCGACCCGTTTGCGGAGAAGGTGCTCATCGAGTGCTGCCTGGAGCTCTACCACGCCGGCGTGGTCGTGGGCATCCAGGACCTCGGTGGCGGCGGCCTGGCCTGCGCCACCTCCGAGCTGGCAGCGGCTGGCGACGGCGGCATGCGCGTCAACCTGGACAACGTCCCGCTGCGCGCCGAGAACATGTCGGCCGCCGAGATCCTCGCCTCCGAATCCCAGGAGCGCATGTGCGCCGTGGTCACCCCGGAGAACGTGGATCGCTTCATGGAGATCTGCGCGAAGTGGGAGGTGGGCGCCGCCGTCATCGGCGAGGTCACCGACGAGAAGGACCGCTACGTGGTCACCCACGGTGGCGAGGTCGTGCTGGACGCGCCGCCGTCGTCGATCGACGAAGGCCCGGTGTACGAGCGGCCCTACGCCCGCCCTGACTGGATTGACGAGGTCGCTGAACGCGGCGAAGTGAACAAGCAGGAGGCGCCGTCCGCCGCATGGCTGAAGATGGTGGCCTCGCCTGCGCTGTGCTCGCGCGACTACATCGTGCAGCAGTACGACCGCTACGTACGCGGCAACACCGTGCAGGCCCACGGCGCAGACTCCGGCGTGCTGCGCATTAACGAGGAGACCAACCGAGGCGTCGCCATCGCTACCGACGCCTCCGGCCGCTACACCTACCTCGACCCGAACCAGGGCGCGCGCTTGGCGCTGGCCGAGGCCTACCGTAACGTCGCGGTTACCGGCGCGACCCCGGTCGCGGTGACCAACTGCCTGAACTTCGGCTCGCCCGAGAACCCCGACGTGATGTGGCAGTTCCGCGAAGCAGTGCACGGGCTTGCCGACGGCGCCGCCGAGCTGAACATTCCTGTCTCCGGCGGCAACGTGTCTTTCTACAACCAGACCGGCGAGACCCCGATCCTGCCGACCCCGGTCGTCGGCGTGCTCGGCGTCATCGACGACGTGGCGAAGGCGAACCCGCACGCCGTGCCTTCGACGGAGGAGGAGTTCTCCCTGGTCCTGCTCGGTGAGACCTCCGACGAGTTCGGCGGCTCCGTGTGGCAGGACATCTCCGGCGCCGGCTTGGGCGGCGTGCCGCCGAAGGTGGACCTGGCCAACGAAGAGCGCTTGGCGCAGTTCTTCGCCGACATCGCCGACCACGGCGGCGTGACCGCTGCCCACGACCTGTCCGAGGGCGGCCTGTCGCAGGCCGTGTTCGAGATGCTCCAGGCCTCCGGCAAGGGCGCCGACCTGGACCTCGCTGCCGTGCATGAGGACGCGTTCACCGCGCTGTTCTCGGAGTCCGCGTCCCGCGTCCTGGTCGCCGTGACCGCCGACCGCGCGGACGCGCTGGTGGAGCGCGCCGGTGCTGCGGGCGTCCCGGCCGCGGTGATCGGCAGCACGCGTGCGGACGGCGAACTGCACTTCGGCGGCGAGCAGCTGTCCATTGCGCAGCTTCGCGACGCCTGGGCCGACACCCTTCCGTCACACTTTGCTGCAGCGCACGCGCCCAACGCGGCCGTGTAGCGCCTAGGCGGGCGTCACGTGGTTGCGCTACTGCTGACGCTCGCCGCTATCTTCGGCATGTCCGTCGTCGCCGGTGCCACAGGTGCCGGCGCGGCGGGCTTTGTCATTTCTGCGACGTTGCTGGGGTTCGGGCTGGCGCCCTTCGTCGGCGACTCTTTGCATCGACTGCTGCCATGCTCGGTGTGGGGCAGGTTTTCTCTCTCCGCCAGTACTGCTCGGGGCCTGGGTGTGGACCACTTCAACGCGTTTCTCACCCGGGTTGGGTGGAACCGGCAGATTGTTGCTATGCGCGGGTTTGGTGCTGCTGAATCTGGCACTGCTGCGTCTCGCGCTGCTGACCGCAGGAATCCGCGGCATATGCAGGCGGCAGCTGCCGGGCATGCGTGGGCGGTGGTGCTCCATATGGTCGCTGTGGTGTGGGCGGCGTTGGCTGGCGGGTGGGTGGCCGCAGTTGTTTTGCTGGTGGTTGGGATACTCGGGCACCTCTATCCGGTCTTGCTGCAGTTTCGGGTGCTGACGCGACTGCAGGAGGGCGGCTGCAGGTGGACGGCGTAAACGGAGCTAGCTCCATTTGGACCTGCCCGGCCGGGGAAACGCCAGGTCGTGCGGATCCGTGAGCCCTAAACGGAGCTAGCTCCATTTAGACGACGGGGTTATGCAGCGAAAAACCCAGCGGCGCACCCCCAACAACCCCAGCTACCCAGCCAACAACCCAGCCCCTAGTCCACCCGCTGCGTGGGACCCGGCCGCTCGACCAGCGGCTCCGGCTCGTACTGGCCGCGCAGGTCCTTGAGCGTCTGGGTGTGCTCCCAGAGGCGCTTGTCCTCGTCAGTTACCGGCACGAACTGGCGCGCGGGCAGCGGGTTGCCGTCGACGTCGATGCCGATGTAGGTAAACGAGGCGTGGATGGCGTTGCTGAGCTGGTCGCGCCCGCCGCGCGGGTCGCCGGCCCGGACGAAGGTGGAGACGTGGATGGAACGGGAGTCGGTGCGCGTGATGCGCGCCTCCACCTCGATGAGGTCGCCGATGTGGATCGGTTTGTAGAAGCGGATGCCGCCGGCGTAGACGGCGACGGTGCGCTCGCCGGACCATTCCATGGAGCAGGCGAGGCCGGCCTCGTCGATCCATTCCATCGCGGTGCCGCCGTGGACGTTGCCGCCCCAGTTCACGTCGGTGGGCTTGGCCATGAACCGGTGGGTCAGGCGCGGCGCGGTGCCGTCGTCGGTGTAGGTCTGCTCTTCCATGGACGCCTCGATGGCCTTGCGCAGGTCCACGCGCGACTTCGCGGCCTTCTCGACGCGGCGCTGCTCGTCGGTAATCGGCACGAACGTCGGCACGGGCATGGACTTGCCGGTCTCCGGGTCCTTGGCCACGAAGATGACGAGACAGTCGCAGGCACGGGTGAACTTGCCTTCGCGGGGGTCGGCGGAGAGCACCTCGTTGACAATGTGCATTGAGCTGCGCCCGGTCATGGCGATCGTGGAGCGCACCTCCACGATGTGGCCGGACGGGATTGGCCGGGTGAAGTGGATGTGCCCCACGTAGGCGGTCACGCAGTAGGTGGCGGACCATTGCGCGGCGCAGGCGTAGGCGGCCTTATCAATCCATTCGAGGACGCGGCCGCCCGAGACGCCCTGGGCGCCGGCGATGAGGACGTCGGTAGGCGATGCCATGAACCGCAGCGTGATGGACGCCGACCTGTTCATGGGGACTGCTGTGTTCGTCATGGCTAGGCATCTTAGTATGGGGGCTATGGCACCCAGCAGAAGCTCGAAGCAGGACCCGGCGGCAACGCGCGAGGCGGTGGCGGCGGTTGCCGCGTGGCTCGATGGTCAAGGGGGGACACCCGGCAGGGCATTGCTTGCCGACGCCACCCGCCGCACCGCCCGCACCCTCGCCGAAGAACTCCCGGGCAAGTCGGTGGAGCTGCGCGTGCCCCCGTTCGTGGCGGTGCAGTGCGTTGAGGGCCCGCGGCACACCCGCGGCACCCCGCCGAACGTGGTGGAGATGGCTCCGGAGACCTGGCTGCGCATCGCCACCGGTCGCAGCACGTTTGAGGATGAGGTGGCCGCGGGCAGGATCGACGCCTCCGGCTCCCGGGCGGGCGAGATCGCGCGGGGGTTGCCCGTAATTGCCCTTTCGTAGGCGCGGTCCGTTAAAGTAAGGGCCGTGCATACCGTGAGCATGGAAAATGACGGGGACTCCCGGGCGCAGCTCGACGACGCACCGCGCGATGAGTGCGGCGTGTTCGGCGTGTGGGCGCCTGGTGAAGACGTCTCCAAACTGTCCTATTTCGGCTTGTTCGCCCTCCAGCACCGTGGCCAGGAGGGCGCGGGCATTGCGGTGGGCGATCACTCCAACATCGTCGTGTTTAAGGACACGGGCCTGGTCAGCCAGGTCTTCGATGAGTCCGTCCTCGACGCGCTCCAGGGTGACGTGGCGATCGGCCACACGCGCTACTCCACGGCGGGCGGCAATTCCTGGGATAACGTGCAGCCGATGTTCCGTACCTCGCCAAGCGGCACGGACGTCGCGCTCGCGCACAACGGCAACCTGACCAATTACCAGGAGCTGCAGGCCGAGGCGATCGAGCGCAAGCTCATCCCGGCCGACGGCGTGCAGGGCCAGGGCTCGTCCTCCGATACCGCGGTCGTTTCCGCGCTGCTCGCCGACCGGATCCGCGGGGAGCACACGCTTATCGACGCCGCCCTCGACCTCCTCCCACGCCTCAAGGGCGCCTTCTGCTTCATGGTCACCGACGGCGACACCCTCTACGCCGCCCGCGACCCGCACGGCGTGCGCCCGCTCTCCCTGGGCCGGTTGGAGCGCGGCTGGGTTGTCGCCTCCGAGACGTGCGCCCTGGACATCGTCGGCGCCTCCTTCGTGCGCGACATCGAGCCGGGGGAGCTCGTGGCCATCGACGCCACCGGTATCCGCTCCGAGCGGTTCGCCGAGGCGCCGCGCCAGGCCCGCTGCGTGTTCGAGTACGTCTACGTGGCGCGCCCGGATTCGGTGCTGGACGGCCAGACGGTGAATGCCAGCCGCGTTGAGATTGGGCGTCGATTAGCGCGAGTCGCCCCGGTGGAGGCCGACCTGGTCATGCCGGTGCCTGAGTCGGGCACCCCCGCGGCGATCGGCTACGCCGAGGAGTCCGGGATCCCCTTCAAGCAGGGGTTGATGAAGAACGCGTACGTGGGTCGTACGTTTATCCAGCCGTCCGATACGCTGCGGCAGCTCGGGCTGCGGCTGAAGCTGAACCCGGTGCGCGCCGTCATCGAGGGCAAGCGGCTCGTGGTGGTGGACGACTCGATCGTGCGCGGCAACACCCAGCGCAAGCTGATCCGCATGCTGCACGAGGCGGGCGCCGCCGAGGTACACGTGCGCATCGCGTCGCCGCCGGTGAAGTGGCCGTGCTTCTACGGCATCGACTTCGCCAGCCCCGGCGAGCTCATTGCCAACCACGGCCGCGGCGGCACCGATGCGGAGGTCGCCGAGTCCATCCGCACCATGATCGGCGCCGACTCTTTGGCCTTCGTGCCTATCGACGACATGATCGCCGCCACAAACCACCCCGCAGAAAACCTCTGCGCGGCCTGCTTCGACGGCAACTACCCGCTCGGGCTTCCCGACGGCAACCCGAACGCCGACCTTGTCCGGCGCATCCAGAAAGGTGACACCCGACATGACTAACCAGAACTCCGACCCTTCCGTCTCCTACGCCGCCGCGGGCGTTGACATCGAGGCCGGCGACCGCGCCGTCGAGCTGCTCAAGGACCACGCCAAGCGTGCGTCCCGCCCGGAGGTCAAGGGCGGCATCGGCGGGTTCGCCGGCCTGTTCGCCCTGGGCAAGTACCGCGAGCCGTTGCTCGCGGCCGGCTCCGACGGCGTGGGCACCAAGCTGGCCGTCGCCCAGGCGATGGACAAGCACGACACCATTGGCATCGACCTGGTCGCCATGTGCGTCGACGACTTGGTCGTCTGCGGCGCCGAGCCGCTGTTCCTGCAGGACTACATCGCCACCGGCAAGGTCGTGCCGGAGAAGATCGCGGACATCGTCGGCGGTATTGCCGAAGGCTGCGTCCAGGCCGGCTGCGCGCTCCTCGGCGGCGAGACCGCGGAGCACCCCGGTGTGATGGAGGCCGACGACTACGACGTCTCCGCCACCGCTGTCGGCGTCGTGGAGGCGGATGAGCTGCTCGGCCCGGACCGCGTGCGCGAGGGCGACACGATTATCGCCATGGCCTCGTCCGGTCTGCACTCCAACGGCTACTCGCTGGCGCGCCACGTCCTGCTGGAGAAGGCGGGTCTGCCGCTTGACGGCCACATTGAGGAGTTCGACCGCACCCTCGGCGAGGAGCTCCTGGAGCCGACCCGCATCTACGCCCGCGACTGCCTCGAGCTGGCCTCCGAGTGCGAGGTCCGCACCTTCTGCCACGTCACCGGTGGTGGCCTGGCGGGCAACATGGTCCGCATCATCCCGGAGGGCCTGGTTGCGGAGATGCGCCGCGCCACCTGGACGCCGGGGCAGATCTTCCGCACCATCAAGTCGGTCGGCCAGGTGCCGGACGAGGAGATGGAGAAGACCTTCAACATGGGTGTCGGCATGGTCGCCGTCGTCGCGCCGGAGGACCGGGACCGCGCGCTGGCGATCCTGGCCGCCCGCCACGTGGACTCCTGGGTCCTCGGCGAGGTCCGCGCTGCGGACAACGGCGAGACCCAGCGTGCAGTGCTGGTGGGCGAGCACCCGCAGTACTAGGCGCCCGCAGTACTAGGCGCGGCGCACCCCGCGCATAAACAAAGCACCCGGTGTTACCGGGTGCTTGTGCTCAAACGGTGTGAATGGTGGCGTTGTGGGGCCGGGCGGACTTACTTCCGGTCCTCGTCATCATCGTCCCAGTCCGCGTACTCGGCGTACTGCTCATCCACCTCGTCGTCGTCCTCGTCCCAACGCCGCTGCGGTGCCTTGCCTGCAAGCTCACGCTGCAGAGAATCGAGGTCCATTTCAGGCGTGTTGTACTTAAGTTGGCGAGCAACCTTGGTCTGCTTTGCTTTGGCGCGTCCGCGGCCCATGGCGTGACCCCCTTGAGGTGGTTCTAGGGCGGCCTAAGAAGGCGGCCTCATACTTTCGATAGTTATTGTCCTGGGGGACATAATAGCCTGTACGCCACGAAAATGCTCACCCGGCCCCTGAGCTGGGATTAACGCCCGCGGCGCAGTTTGTCCACCGCGAGACGGCCAAGCTTCTCGCCTTCGTCGGTAGGCAGCGAGTCCGGATCCACGCTCGCAGCGACCCCCTCGATGTCCAGCGGGGCGGTGAGGGCGGAGCGCTTGACCAGTCCGAGCGCGACCGGGCCGTATTCGGCGTCCTGGACGACGGTGCCCAGTCGGCCTACCTTGCGCCCGTTGGAGGTGATGGTCTCGCCCGGCTGCGGGTCGTGCGGCGCGGAGCCGTCGAGCTGCAGCATGACCAGCAGGCGAGGGGAGCGGCCGAGGTTTTCCACGCGCGCGACGGTCTCCTGCCCGCGGTAGCAGCCTTTGTTCAGGTGGACGGCCCCGATGTGCTCGCCGCGGTTGATCAGGCGCGGCGCCTCGTGCGGGATGGATTTTTCGTCCAGGTCCACGCCCAGCTCGGGTTCGACGTTGCGCACCCGCGCGGCCGTAAACGCCATCATGCCGGCGTACGCCACGCCGTGCTCGTGGAGTCGCTTGGCCACGCCAAGCGCCTCCCCCCGCGGCACCGCCACGTCCAGACGGGCGGGCGCAAAGTCGCTGACGTGGCGGGTGAAGACGGCCTCGTCGATGGCGGGGAACTCGGCGTCGTCTGCAAGCAGGGTGAAGATGGCCAAGTCGGCCTCCTCCACGGTCACGTCGGACCAGAACACCATCTTGCGCAGGTAGTCCACGAAGGAGTCGAACTGCGCGGGCGGGACGTCGAGGTAGAACGTGCCGTCCACCAGCGCGAGGTCGGCGTGGTGCAGGATGTGGCCCTGGATGTCCAGGTCGAGGGCGGCGGCGGTGAGGGACGGCGTGGCGTCGATAAGCTTCTGCGAAAGCAGGTTGTTCAGGAACTCGGCGGCGTCGGGGCCGGAGACGGCGATGACGCGGCGGTGCGAGCGATCGATGACGCGCAGGCCCTGCTGTTCCGCGAGCGGATTGCCGTAGTGCCAGGCCACTCCCTCGGCGAGTGGGTTGGACTCGATGGGGGTGGCGCCGGGCAGTTGTAAAAGATCGGACGAATACGACATAGACCCCGATCATACGGGCATAATGGGACAGTATGGCATCAATGCTCCCACCCGCTCCGGTCATTTACCTCGTCGAGCCCTTCGGCGGCTCCGTGCGCAGACAAAACGCGAACACGCCCCACATCTTCTGGGACGACGCGGCTGTGACGCGCGGCGACGGGATCTTTGAAACGATCCTCATCCGCAAGGGCGAGCCCGCGAACCTGGAGCAGCACGTGGAGCGGTTCCGGCGCTCCGCCGCCACCCTCGACTTGCCCGACCCCGGCAGGGAGCACTGGATCAAGGCGACCCGGGAGGCGGTGGCCGACTACGTGCGTGAACGTGGGCTTGCTGCGCAGGACGTGGACGCGAAGTGCGTCTGGACCATGTCGCGCGGGCGCGAGACCACCGGCGTGCCCACTGCGTGGCTGACCATCCGGCCGATCCCGGACTCGGTCTTGGAGGAGCGCAAGAACGGAGTGAGCGTGGTGACCACTCCGCGCGGCTACACCATCAACCGCGGCGAAGGCGGGGAGGCGGAGGTCCCGTGGATGCGCGTGGGCGCGAAGACGCTGAACTACGCGGCGTCCATGGCGGCGCTGCGGTGGGCCCGCGGAGAGGGGTACGACGACGTCATCTATATCGACCCGGAGACGGACCGCGTCCTGGAGGGCGCGACCTCGACGGTGGTGATTGTGAAGAAGGGCGGGCGGCTGCGCACCCCGAAGCCGGGGCCGGGGATCCTGCCCGGCACCACCCAAGCGGCGCTGTTCGCGCACGCGGAGAAGAAGGGGTGGAAGTGTAAGCAGAAGGACATGTACCTCAGTGAGCTGCTGAAGGCGGAATCCGTCTGGCTGGTCAGCTCCACGCGCATGTACGCGCGGGTGCGCAAGCTGAACGGGAAGAAGCTGCCGGCGCCGGACAACGCGGCGGAGGTGCAAAAGCTGATCGTCGCCGCGCTGGATAGGGCTTAGCCGGCGATGCGCTTGAGCTCGGCGGACATGTAGGGAACCATCTCGCCGCCGACGGCGCGCTCGTCGACCCAGCCCAGGTTGTTGTTGGGCATGAGCCCGTAGAGGCGCTTGCCCGCGCCGTGCTGCTTCGGGCCGGACTCGGTGGCCAGGGTGGTGGCGCTCTGCAGCTGCCAGGCGCGCTCGTTGACCGGCTCGCCGTACATCACCTCGACGAGGCCGCGGGAGTTGGTGAGGGTCACCTCGATCTCGTCCTTCAGGGAGATGCGCCAGAAGCCCACCTCGCGCTGGTCGGCGCCGGTGGCGTTGCCGTCCTCGTCGATGCGCCAGATGCGCGACTCGAAGCGCAGGTAGTTCTCGCCGTCATGAGAGACCACCAGGCGCTGGCCAAAGGCGTACTCCTCGCCGTTGTCGTTGGCCTGGCCGGTGCCGGTCCACACGCCGACCAGCGGCAACAGCGCCAGCAGCCCGTCGTGCAGGCTCGGACCCTGGCGCAGGTTCGCCGTGTCCTCCTCCAGCGGGAAGTCCTCAAAGCCCAGCGCCGGGATGTTTCGGTGCGCCGTGTTCTTCGACTGCTCCGCGGCCAGGTTGACGGCGTCGTTGCCGTTGAGCGAGCCGGTGTTCTCGGGAGTGGTGTTCTCTGTATCAGCCATGCCAGCCAGGGTAGTCGCTGGCGTGCCGCGACCGCACTCTGCCTCGCTTGCCGAGCTTGCCTAGCCTGCCTAGCTTGCCGACGCCTCCTCCGCGTCCGACGCCAGCGGCGAATCCTCCGCCTGCCGGGCGCCCTCGTCCGTCGACGGGTCCCGCAGGAGCGGGGTAAGGTCCGTCTCCTCCACGACGGTATTAATACGGTCCCGCGAAAACTCGATCGATCCGCCGGTGAGCTGCACGCAGTCGGCGGGGCCACCGAGCGGCAGGTCCCGGGTGTCGCGCTCCAGGCTGAACGCCTGCACGGCGCGGTCGGTGAGCTCCGGGGGGACGTCCACGAGCTCACTCGGGCGCATGACAAACTTCGTGCCGTCGATTCGCAGCGTCACCACCACCGTCACGGGGTCCTCCGTGCCAGGAATGGTGCCGGTCAGCCGCGCCTCGCTCGCGCCGCCGCCGGACGGGGAGATGTCGTAGGGGCTCGCGATGTCCAGGTTCGTCATGCCCAGCAGCTGCCCGAAGGCCACGCCGTCGAGCCGGACGATGCGGCGCACGAGGCTCGCCTTCGCGCCGGGCAGGTCGTCCACGAGGTGCGCGGTGCGGGGGTGGGGCAGGGTGACGTCGACAAGCTTGATGCCCACGTTGCCCACGCCGACGCCGGCAACGGGCACATCCAGGGCGTCGACGGTGATGCGGGGTACGGTGCGGCCGAAAGGCAGGCCGCCGACATACGCAGCGGGGGCGGTGGACAGCTCGCCCAGCTCAGCGGCGCGCGCGGAGAGTGCCTGCTCGGCGCGCATCCCCGCCGCCGTGTCCGCGAGGTAGCTCAGCAGCGCGATCGCCGCGACCCCGACAGCCGCACTTCGCTTCAATTGCATACTTGTACCGTAGCCTGGGTCCATGCACGATTACAGCACCATCCTCCACGCAGCCACCGACGCCGACGGGGTCGCCCCATTCTCCGAGGCGTTCGAGCAGGCGCTTAGCGACGCCACCCTGAACCACTCCCTCCTCACCACCCCTTCCACCGACGTCCCCGGTGGGCTCGCGGGCCTGGCGTCGATCGCCCCGGACGGCTCCGCGGAGCTGGTGGTGCACCCGGAGGCCCGCCGTCGCGGAATCGGTGCCGAGCTGGCGCGCCGGGTGCTCGAGCAGCGTCCCGACGCTGGCTTGTGGGCGCACGGCAATCTGCCGGGGGCGCGCGCCCTGGCGGAGTCGCTGGGGCTGGAGCCCACGCGCGAGCTCCTGGTCATGGCGTGCGAGGGGGACGATCTGCGGGACGCAGCGCAGCTCACGCTCCCGGATGGCTACCAAGCGCGCACCCTTGCTAGCGCGAACACGGCGGGCGAGCAGGACGCGGTCGAGCGCGAGTGGCTGCGCGTCAACAACGAGGCGTTTTCCTGGCACCCCGAGCAGGGCGGGTGGGACCTGGAACGCCTCCACCGCGCGATGCGGGTGGAGTGGTTTGACCCGGAGGGGGTCTGGTTCCTCTCCTGCGGGGACGAGCTCGCGGGCTTCAGCTGGACCAAGGTGCACCCGGACGGTACGGGCGAGCTGTACGTCGTCGGCCTGGCCAATGATTACCGTGGCCGCGGGCTCGGCGCCCCGCTGATGCAGCTTGCACTCTCCCACTTGGTGGGGGAGGGGAGGGAGCGCGTCATCCTGTACGTGGAGGCGGATAACGCGCCGGCTGTGGCGCGGTACGAGGGCCTCGGCTTTGCTGTGGCGGAGCGGCACGTGGTGTACGGCGGGGCGTCGGAAAGCGCGTAACTGCTGTTGCTAGTGGGGCTAAGGGGGTGTGAGTCAACCCCTGAGTGTGTGACATTCATCGCATCCGCAGTGTTTTATCAGGCTTTTTCGGGCGTGTTGTAGAAGTTCACCGATTGTTTACCAAACTGGACACTCGGGGTTAACCGCTGACTTCTAGGTTGAGTAACCGTGAGTAATCGGAAAGAGTTTCGTCCACCTCGCTGTGGGCAAAACCGGCCGAGAGTGGCACCGATGCTCGAGTGGTAACTAACTAAGCACCGGAAAGGTATCCCGTGAACCGCAACTTTAAGCGCACCGCCGCCATCATCGGCGCCGTCGCAGTCTCCTCCGCAGCCCTCGTCGCTTGTGGCGATTCCTCTGACTCTGACTCCACCGACACCTCCTCCGAGGCTTCCTCCGCCGCTGAGGGCTCCGAATCCGAGGGTGCCGGCGCAGAGCTCTCCGGCCAGACGGGCCAGCTGGTCGGCGAGGGTGCTACCTCTCAGCAGAACGCAATGGACTACTTCGCAGCTCGCTACGCCGAGGAAGTTCCGGGCGCGACCCTGGCATACAACGCCACCGGTTCCGGCTCCGGCCAGAAGAACTTCATCGCTAACCAGGCTGCGTTCGCTGGCTCCGACTCCCCGCTGAAGGACGACCAGGTTGAGGCTGCCGCTGAGCGTTGCGGTGGCAACGAGGCATGGCACCTGCCGTTCGTCATCGGCCCGGTTGCCATCGCGTACAACCTGGACGGCGTTGACGAGCTGAACCTCACCGTCGACAACATCGTCGACATCTTCCAGGGCAACATCACCAACTGGAACGACCCGGCTCTGGCCGAGTCCAACCCGGACGCTGAACTGCCGGACCAGGAGATCAAGCCGTTCTACCGCTCTGACGAGTCCGGCACCTCCGACAACTTCCAGAAGTTCCTGGCTGCTGCTTCGGACGGCAAGTGGACCGGCTCCGGCAAGTCCTTCCCGGGCGAGGTCGGTACCGGTGCGAACGGCTCCTCCGGCGTTGCTACCGAGGTCAACAACACCCCGGGCGCAATCACCTACGTCGAGGCTGGCTTCGCTGACAAGAAGGCCAACATCGACTTCGGCTCCGGCCCGGTCGAGCTGACCGACGAGTCCGTTGAGAAGACCCTGGACACCCTGGAGTTCAAGACCGAGGGTCACAACATGGTCGTCGACGCTGACAAGCTGTTCAAGACCGACGCAGAGGGCGCATACCCGCTGGTGCTGACCACCTACGAGATCGTCTGCTCCGCTGGTTACGACGAGTCCACCTCCAAGATGGTGAAGGACTTCCTGAACGTTGCTCTGGACTCCCAGGATGACGAGCTCGCAGCTGAGGGCTTCATCCCGGTCGCCGGCGCACACGCTGAGCGCCTGCGCGAGGCAGTCAACGCCATCCAGTAAGCCACTTGGCGGTGTGGTGCCCCCCAACGCGGCGAATGCCGTTGCGGGGGGCACGCCCATGTGAGGGCACGGTTAACACCAAGTGTGCAAACCGTTACCAAAAAATTGAACATTCGGAGCTTGGCTCCCCCTCTTTTCAACCGTATAAGGACCAGTAACCATGGCTGACAACGAAATGACTCCGGCGGACGACCGCCGAGTGGGGTCGACGGCTGCGCCTGCGCAGCCCGAGGTCCAGTCCGCTACCGGTACGCCGGTACAAACCACCAAGGCGGCCCCGGTGGAAACGACCTCCGGCGCGGGCGTGAAGCGCCCGGGCGACCGCGTATTTGAATTCCTTTCGACCGCCTCGGCAACGCTGATCACTGTGATCATTATCGCGATCGGCCTGTTCCTGGTGATCCAGGCGATCCCGCCGCTGAGTCGAAACGAAGGCGGCGTCGGTGGCTTCTTCACCTACGGCGGCAACTGGCAGACTGCCAACCTGGACGCAATGCAGTTCGGTATCCCGAACCTGTTCTTCTCCACCGTGATGATCTCCCTCATCGCGCTGATCCTCGCCATGCCGGTCGCACTCGGCATCGCGCTCTTCCTCTCCAACTACGCGCCGAAGAACCTGGTGCGCCCACTGGGCACCCTCGTGGACATGCTCGCCGCGGTCCCCTCCATCGTGTACGGCCTCTGGGGCGCGCAGGTGCTCGGCCCGGCCCTGGGCAAGTTCTACGAGTGGATCAACTCCTGGGGCGGTGGCTTCTTCCTGTTCGCCACCTACCAGAATTCCCCGCCGTTCTCCACGGCCCGCAACATGCTCACCGGTGGCATCGTCCTGGCCATCATGATCCTGCCGATCATCGCGGCCACCGCCCGCGAGATCTTCGTCCAGACCCCTCCGGGGCAGATCGAGTCCGCACTGGCGCTCGGCGCAACGCGCTGGGAAGTCATCCGCATGACCGTCATCCCGTTCGGCCTCTCCGGCTTCATCGCCGGCTCCATGCTCGGCCTCGGCCGCGCGCTTGGTGAGACGATGGCGCTCTACATGGTGGTCGCGCCGGCCAATGACTTCCGTGGTTCGCTCTTTGACGGTGGCACCACCTTCGCTACCGCCATCGCGAACGCATCCGCAGAGTTCAACAACCCAATCTCTGCTGGTGCCTACATCGCGGCAGGCCTTGTCCTGTTCGTGCTGACCTTTGTTGTCAACTCGATCGCCCGCGCGATCGTCAACAAGAAGTAAGGCAGGCAAGCGAATGTCTACAGCAGTTCCCAACAACGCCGGTGCTCAGGGCGCGGGCAACGCGACGGCCAACGTGGCGTCGGAAAGCACTCGCTCCGCGAAAGACAACCCCTTCACCGACATCTCCTCGGGCCGTAAGACCATGAATTCCGTCATGGGCGGCCTGATGTGGCTGTGCATGATCATCGCGCTCGTGCCGCTGCTCTGGCTCCTGATCACCGTGATCCTCCGCGGTGCCCCCGCGGTGCTCGACCTTGGCTGGTGGACCGACGATATGGTCGGCGTCCGCATGTCCAAGGAAGGCGGCGGCGCCCTCCACGCAATCGCCGGTACCCTGATGCAGACGCTCATCGCGTCGCTGATCTCCATCCCGATCGGCGTGTTCACCGCCGTCTACCTGGTCGAATACTCCAACGGCAACAAACTGGGCAAGCTCACCACTTTCATGGTGGACATCCTCTCCGGTGTGCCGTCCATCGTCGCCGCGCTGTTCATCTACGCACTCTGGATCACCATCCTGGGCATGGAGCGCTCCGGCTTCGCCGTGTCGCTCTCCCTGATCCTGCTGATGGTCCCGCTGGTGGTGCGTAACACCGAGGAGATGCTCCGTGTCGTCCCGATGGACCTGCGCGAGGCATCGTACGCGCTCGGCGTGCCGAAGTGGAAGACCATCCTGCGCATCGTGCTGCCGACCGCCCTGTCCGGCATCGTCACCGGCATCATGCTCGCCGTGGCCCGCGTCATGGGCGAGTCCGCTCCGGTGCTGATCCTCGTCGGCTCCACCCCGGCACTGAACTGGTTCGGCCTGTTCGGCGAGCCGCAGTCCTCGCTTCCGCTGTTCATGCTCGAAATGTGGAAGTCCGGTGCAACCGGCTTTGCCGCAGAACGCCTGTGGGGCGCAGCCCTCACCCTGGTAGTCATCGTCGTCGTGCTCAACCTGCTCGCACGCGCGATTGCCAAGAAGTACTCCGTGAAGAAGTAACCGCCCCGCACAACCATCATCTGAGGAGAATCCCCGATGTCTAAGCTCGAACTCAACGACGTCAACATCTACTACGACGACTTCCACGCCGTCCGCGACGTCAACATGAAGATCCCCGCACAGGCCGTCACCGCCTTCATCGGCCCGTCCGGCTGCGGCAAGTCCACCGTGCTGCGCACTCTGAACCGCATGCACGAGGTCATCCCCAAGGCCAGCGTCAAGGGCGAGATCCTGCTCGACGGCCACAACATCTACGGCAAGAACGTGGACCCGGTGTCCGTCCGCAACACCATCGGCATGGTGTTCCAGAAGGCGAACCCGTTCCCGACCATGTCCATCGAGGACAACGTTGTCGCTGGCCTGAAGCTCTCCGGCGAGAAGAACAAGAAGAAGCTCAAGGAGGTCGCCGAGGAGTCCCTCCGCGGCGCGAACCTGTGGGACGAGGTTAAGGACCGCCTGGACAAGCCGGGCGGCGGCCTCTCCGGCGGCCAGCAGCAGCGCCTCTGCATCGCCCGCGCGATCGCTGTGCGCCCCGAGGTCCTGCTCATGGACGAGCCCTGCTCCGCGCTCGACCCGATCTCCACCCTCGCGGTGGAGGACCTCATCCACGAGCTGAAGGCCGACTACACAATCGTCATCGTGACCCACAACATGCAGCAGGCAGCCCGTGTGTCCGACAAGACCGCGTTCTTCTCCCTCGAGGCAACCGGCAAGCCGGGTAACCTGGTCGAGTTCAACGACACGACCACCATCTTCGAAAACCCGGAGAAGAAGGAGACCGAGGACTACATCGCCGGCCGCTTCGGCTAAGGGCCGACAGTCCCCGCACAAAGTACGGCGCCCCGGAGCAATCCGGGGCGCCGTCGCATGTCTCGGTACTACTTGCGGGTAAAGCGACGCTCGATCGTGGCGAACTTTTCCTTCAAGTCGTAGTCGCCGTCGCGCTGCTCTCGGTACTGCTCCGGCTGCAGCCCCGTGACCAGGAAGACAATGCGGTTGCCCACGTTGACGCATCGGTCGGCGAAGCGCTCGTAGTACCGCACCACCATGGCCACATCCACGGCCTCTCGGTTGCTGTACTCCCACTCCGGGGCGGTGACCAGGTTGAGCAGGTACGCCTTCATGTCGTCCATGTCCTCGTCGATCGTGTGCAGCTGCGCCGCGCACTCCGCGTCGGGGTGGAGGAGGAGCTCGCGGGTCTGGGCCACCATGGCGTCGGAGAGCCGCGCCATCTCCTCCATGAAGCCGGCGAGCGGGCCGGGCACTACGGCATCCGGGTGGCGTGCGCGCGTGAGCGTGGCCACGTGCATGGCGAGGGAGCTCATGCGCGACAGGTTTTCCACAATGTAGATCGACGACAGCACCTGCCGCAGGTCAGAAGCCACGGGGCTCTCGAGCGCAAGCAGGCTCATGCCGCGCTCCTCGCACCGGGTCTTGAGCTCGCGCAGTGCGTCGACCTGCGACAGCGTGTCTTCCGCGCCCTCGAGCGACTGGCGCAGCAAGGCCTCGGAGGCCTGCGCCATCGCCGCCCGCACCCGGTCACACATTTCGAGCAAATCCGCGTTGAACGCCTCGAGGTGCTCGCGGTACGCGGTCCGCAGCTGCGTCGGGCCGTCATGCTTATCGACGCCACCGTCACCCCCGTCACCCGCCTCGCTTGCGTGGGCAGGCGCGGCGTGCTCCGAGGGCTCCTCGGGCTCGCGTGCGTTCGGTGCCTCCGGGCTACCCGCCGTTGTTTTCAATTTCCGCGCCCTGTGGGACCGCGTCATCTTCGGGATCATCCAACCATCCTTCTGGCAGCGCGACTTTGGAGGACCCGCCCTGGCGGCCGCGCGCGCTGTCAGCTTGCTCCGCCTTCGCATCAGAATCTGCAATCGGTGCCAGCCGGTCCCACAGCTGGCCGAGTGACGTCACCTGCGCGAGCTCCTTGCGGAACTCACCGCCCACGGGGAATCCGCGCAGGTACCAGCCGGTGTGCTTGCGGATGTCGCGGCAGGCGTGCTCCTCGCCGTCGTGGTCCGCGAGCAGTTCGGCGTGCCGGTAGAGGATCCGGGCGACCTTGCCCAGCGTCGGCTCCTCCGGAACTTCCTCGCCGCGCAGCTGCGCGCCGAGTTGGGCGAACAGCCACGGTCTTCCGAGGCACCCGCGGCCGACCTCGACGCCGTGGCAGCCGGTCTCCTGCATCATCCGCTGCGCGTCGCCGGCAGCAAAGATGTCGCCGTTACCAATGACGGGCACCCCGGTGCCGTCCATGTGCTCGACCAGCCGGGCGATCTCGTCCCAGTGCGCGGTGCCGGAGTAGCGCTCCGCCGCGGTGCGGGCGTGCAGGGCGACGGCGGCCGCGCCCTCCTCGGCGGCAATGCGGCCAGAATCGAGGTGGGTGTGGTGCTCAGCATCAATGCCCATGCGGAACTTCACGGTGACGGGGATGTCGGTCCCCTCGGTGGCGCGCACGGCGGCGGCGACGATGTTGCCAAACAGGCGGCGCTTGTAGGGGATAGCGGAGCCGCCGCCCTTGCGGGTGACCTTGGGGACGGGGCAGCCGAAGTTCATGTCGACGTGGTCGGCGATGTTTTCCTCCACGATCATGCGCACCGCGTCATACGTGAACTTGGGGTCCACGGTGTAGAGCTGCATCGAGCGCGGCGTCTCCACGTCCGCGAAGGTGGTCATGTGCAGTGTCTTCGGGTTGCGGGCCACCATGGCGCGCGCGGTGATCATTTCGCAGACGTAGAGCCCGGAGCTGGTTCCGGTGAGCTCCTGCTCGATCTCGCGGCACAGGACGCGAAATGGCATGTTGGTCACCCCGGCCATGGGGGCCAGGATGACGGGGGAGTCCAGGTCCATCCCGCCGATGCGTAGCGCGGGGCCTGCGCTGGTCGTCGGTGCTGTCATGGTTCTCTATTGTTCCTGTTGGGAGGGGATAAGTGCAATTCGCTGGTGACCCTGTGGCGTGGCTGCGAGAGGGGTCGCAGTGCGTAACGTTCCACCCCCTTTGGGGGTGACGTCGGGGGATGAGGGGTCTGGTTTGTGGGGGTGGTGTGGCGTCGATAAGCGTCCTGAAGCCCCCGCGACCTGCGAAGCTGCTGGTAATACCAATTTTCGGGGTGGTGCGAAGCGGAGAGGTGTGCGCGCTCGCGTGCTGGCAATGCGGGCTAGGTCACAATACAGTGGAGTTGTTATTCCGTACCGACAAACACAAGTGAGGGATGAACATGGGCGACCGTATCGCCAACGCAAAGCTTCGTGACAAGGTCATGACCGCCGAAGAGGCGGGCCAGTTTGTCAACCACGGCGACAAGGTCGGCATGTCCGGCTTCACCGGCGCCGGCTACCCTAAGGCCATGCCGGGCGTCATCGCAGAGAAAGCGAAGGCTGCGCACGACAAGGGACAGGACTTCAGCATTGACGTCTACACGGGCGCGTCCACGGCACCGGAGTGCGATGGCGTGATGGCGGAGGCGGGCGCGCTGCGCTACCGCATGCCGTACCAGTCGGACCCGACCATGCGCGGCAAGATCAACGCCGGCGAGATGAAGTTCCAGGACATCCACCTTTCGCACTCCGGCATGATGGTGGAGCAGGGCTTCTTTGGCGAGGTCGACCTGGCCATCGTCGAGGCAGTCCGTATTACGGAGGAGGGCAACATCGTCCCGTCGTCCTCCGTGGGTAACTCCGTGGAGTTCCTCAACGCCGCGAAGAAGATCATCATTGAGGTCAACGAGTGGCAGTCCGAGGAACTTGAGGGCATGCACGACATCTGGACTGTGCCGCCGCTGCCGAACCGCATCCCGATCCCGATTACCAAGTGTGGCGACCGCATCGGCACCTCCTTTATCGAGATCGACCCGGAAAAGGTCGTCGCTGTGATCCACACCAACGACCCGGACCGCAACGCCCCGTTCAAGGCCCCGGACGAGACCTCCGAGCAGATCGCTGGCAACTTCCTGGACTTCCTAGAGAACGAGGTCAAGGCCGGCCGCCTGGCGTACGACGGCTACGTCATGCAGTCCGGTGTGGGCAACGTCCCGAACGCCGTGATGGCAGGCCTGATGGACTCCAAGTTTGAAAACATCCAAGCCTACACCGAGGTGATTCAGGACGGCATGGTCGACCTGATCGACGCGGGCAAGATGACCGTCGCTTCCGCGACCTCGTTCTCCCTCTCTCCGGAGTACGCGGACAAGATGAACGAGGAGGCCGCGCGGTACCGCGAGTCCATCATTCTGCGCCCGCAGTCCATCTCCAACCACCCGGAGGTCATTCGCCGCACGGGCCTGATCGCCTCCAACGGCATGATCGAGGCGGACATCTACGGCAACGCGAACTCCACGCACATCAACGGCTCCCGCCTGATGAACGCGCTAGGTGGCTCCGGTGACTTCACTCGTAACGCCTACATCTCCTCCTTCATCTCCCCGTCGGTGGCCAAGGACGGCGCGATCTCCGCGATCGTGCCGATGGTCTCGCACGTTGACCACACCGAGCACGACGCCATGGTCTTCATTACCGAGTACGGCGTGGCCGACCTGCGTGGCCTGGCTCCGCGCGACCGTGTGGCCAAGATGATTTCCATCGCCCACCCGTCGTACCGCCCGCTGCTTGAGGAGTACGTGGAGCAGGCTGCCAAGTGCAAGTACCAGGCCACCCCGCACGACCTGCGCCACGCCTTCGACTTCCACAACCGCATCATGGAGACGGGCACGATGCAGAAGTAAGGTGAACCCTTTCGCCCGGGCTACCCCCGTTTGATTCATGCTGGTAGCGCGGGCGTTTGGTTGCGTGCGTCGGTCAATTTCCGCCCCGCGTATGTGGCCCGCTACTATGTTTCGCATGGGCCTTTAGCTCAGCTGGTAGAGCTACGGACTTTTAATCCGCAGGTCGCGGGTTCGATCCCCGCAGGGCCCACCGTGAATACCCTCGGTCTTTCCCGGACCGGGGGTTTGCGCGTATGTAGGGGGCAAGGTGCTTATCGACGCCCCCGTAATCCCATCCCGCCATCACCCATACATGCCAAACTTATTAGGTATGACTAATTGCTTGTAAACCCCTGTACAAGCCGAGTACACTTGTTGGCCAGTTGAGTTGCAGAAACATTGCACCTCACCCGGGCCGACGGGCGGTGTGCACTGCATGGCATCAAAGTGGTTTTTAAGGAGAATCCACGTGGCAAAGAGTGTTTTTCAGATCCGCAAGCCAGGAAAGCGCGGCGCCCGCACAGGTGTTGCGATGCTCTCTGTCATCTCGCTGGCCCTCGGGTCGGCTGCGCACCTCCCGGGCCCGGCCCGCGCAGCCGAGGCAGCGGCTGCGGAAGGCTCCGGCTCGTCCGCCAAGTACACAGGTGGCGTTTTCGGTGCCGACGGCAAGGGCGTGATGCAGGGCTCGGACCTCATCGCGTCCGACCTCAGCGCCGGAAGCTGCACGGTGACTTCCGGCAAGCAGTCGTTTGAGCAGGCAGGATTCAAGGCGGAGATTTTCGAACCCGGGCCAGGAAAAAACTCCGACAAGCGTGCCTTCGGCGCGTCAGTTGAGTTCACGGGGGACAAGCAGCGCACATTTAACGATTGGTTGATCCTAGGATCAAACAATAATGCCCCGGTTACTCGGCACACGGTCAAAGCCGCGGCGCCGTCAGATCCATTCCCCATTGACGCGTTTGCGCCGACTCGTGACGCCGACGAGGTTATGACTATTAACAAGGTGGGGCGGGATCCTCTCACCGCCACGATTGCGGCGGACCTGGACGGGAAAAAGATCGCGGAGTACGCGAAAGCGACTGCGGAGAACCCGGTCAGGTATGCGTGGTCGGACCGGTATACGGAGGACAACGACAAGCCAGCCAGGCAGATCTTTAGCGACCCGTATATTGAGGCGACGGTGAACCCATGGCCGAACGAGAACGACGATTGTTCGCCGATCACGGTGGACTGGAAGCCCATCAAGCAAATGGTCATCGAGCCCGACGAGCCGGTCGAGGTCGGCAAGATCAACGCGCAGCCGAAGACGCTTAAGCGCATCGTCGTGGAGGCTCACGACCAGCAGGGCAACCTGCTTGGTTCGACCGATGGTGACGAACCCAAACTCGTCGTTGAGGACGATGGGACTGTGAAGTACACCTCCCCGAAGTACGTTGGTAACAAGGCAATTAGCGGGGACCAGAATGTCACCTTCACTGTTGTTGCCAACCCCCGTACCGTGGAGGAACTTGATGCGGCGGCCGCCGATGGGGCGGCCGCCCAGAACAAAGAAAATTGGGCGAAGGTCAGCGAGGAATCCAACAGCCTGCCTCGCTACAGCACACCGAATATGGTGAGCACCTCGACGATCACGCTGGACGACACGAAGTTCCACGATCCCGAGTACGACGCCGCCGATAAGGCGATCATCTCCGGCACCGAATCCGAGAACGGACCGGTCACCAATGAGCCGCAGCAAGTGACCTTCGAGCAGACCGGTGCGCGGATCTCGGAACTCATAAAGAAGAAGGCCGACGGTGGTAACAACGCCACGGTGGAGCTGAACACCCGCTACGTCTACGAAGGCTGGAAGGCAACGCTGGACCCGGAGACGAACAACGTCACGGTGACTGCGCCGGCGAACCCGAAGCCGGGCACGTTCGCACAGCCTCGCGTGGTTGTCACCTACTCCAACGGCTCGCGGGACATGATTCCGCTGCTGGTGCTGGTGGACCCCAACAACACCCAGGTCACGGAGCTGGCCCCCGATCCGGAGACCGTCAGCGGCGTGCAGGGCGCCGAGCTGAAGTCAAAGGTGGGCTACCAGCCAACGATGAGCGGCTACGACGCGGTGAAGCCGACGAAATTCGAAATCGACCCTGCCTCCGTTCCGGAGGGCTGGGACGTGAAGGTCGACGAGGACGGGACCGTCACGGCGACGTCGCCAAGCGATGCCCCGAACAACTCGCACGCAAACGTCAAGGTGCTTGCGACTTACCCGGACGGGACGACGGACGAGACGAACGTCGACTTTAAGGTCGCCGCGAGCGTGAAGGTTCCGGACTACCAGGCCGTCACCGGCAAGGCGCAGGATAAGGTCTCGCTGACCCCGACCATTCCCAACATTGGCATCGGTGGCGAGGAGGATGATGAGGCCCCGTCGAGTTACTCCTTCCCGGACGGCGGGACGACCCTGCAGCAGGGCGAGTGGTTCCTGACCATTAACCCGGAGACGGGCGAGGTCACCTCGGAGATCCCGGCCGACGCGCTCCCGGGGGCAAGCCTGACGTTCCCTGTCCAGGCGCACTATGCCAGTGGCGCGACTCCGCAGGTCACCACTGGCACCATCAACGTCGTTGGTGACAAGCAGGGAGCAGACGTGGCCAGCTACCCGCCGCGCCAGACTAAGCCGGGCGTTGCCGTTACCTCGGACATCTCCACGCAGCTGAAGGACCCCAAGAGTGCTACGTACAAGCTTCCGGATCCGAAGTATCGCCCGAAGGGTTGGACGTTTGCTATTGATGACAACGGCACGGTCACCGCGACCCCTGATGCGTCCCTGCCGGATGGCGCAACCGCAGACCTCCCAGTGACCGTGACCTACCCGGACGGCTCGAGCGCCACGGTTCCGGCCGAGTTCAGCGTGGTGTCCACCGCATCTGGCGCGAACAACCCGAACTACAAGACCGTGCACGGCCAGCCCGGCGACGAGGTGAAGAGCCCGGTCGACACCACGTACGTGAACCCGGCGTACGAGCCGAAGTACGAGTTCATCACGGATCCCAACGATCCTTCCTACATCCCGCTGCCGCGCAACCTGTCCTGGGACGACCTGACGATTAATCCCGATACGGGCGAGATCACCATGAAGATCAGTTCGAACGCGAAGCCGGGAACGTCCGCGCAGGTGCCCGTGCGCGTGAACTACAACGACGGCTCCTCCGACGTGACCAGCGGTACATTTATCGTTGATGCCGAGGCCCGCCAGATCTACAACCCGGACTACCTGCAGGCGTGGACGTCTCCGGGCGGCACGCAGACGTCGAAGCCGACGGCGGCCTCGGATGTCCCGTGGCGCGACCTCGCCGATAATGTGGATGACCGCTACTCGGTCCCCGCGGAAATCGACGGGTGGACGTTCACGGTCGACTACGACGGCACTGTCCACGCGACGGCTCCGAAGGGAGCCCGCGCCGGCGACCACGTCGATGTGCCGGTGACCGTGACGTACTACGACGGGAGCAAGGACGTCGTCTACGCCCCGTTCGTCGTGCGCGATAAGCAGGCCGAACTGTACGAGCCGGGCTACCCCGCGGAGTCGACCACGCCGGGCAAGGAAGTCACCCGCAGCATCACGCCGAAGAACCTGCCGGAAGGCAGCACCTTCTCCTTCGGCATGGACGGCGACACACCGATCACCCAGACCGAGGAGAACGGCTGGAAGTACTCCATCGACCCGAAGACCGGTGACATCACCGTCACCCCGCCGGCCGATGCGAAGCCGGGCGACAAGCAGACGAAGAACGCAACGGTGACCTACCCGGACGGCTCGACCGATGAGGCGCCCGTGACCACCATTGTCAGCCTGACCCAAAACTTCGAGGTCGAGCCGACCTACCCGGCCGAGAGCGTGTACCCGGGCACCAAGACCTCGCTGCCGCTGACGCTGGACAACCCGAACGGCGTCGAGGTCGCGGCGCAGGATCCGTACAAGATCCGCCCCGCGAAGAACTACACCGACACCGGCGACGTCAACGAGTTTGGCAACCCGGTGTACAAGGTCAAGACCGCCAACGGCGACTGGCTGGTCAGCCTGGACAAGGACGGCACCGTCCTCGCAGAGTCCCCTGCAACCGCGAAGCCGGGCGATGCGATTAACGTCCCGGTCTCCGTGAAGTACGCCGACGGCTCCGTGGACAGGGTCTCCGCACCGGTCACCGTGGTGGACCAGCCGACCCGAGAGGTGCCATTCAAGGTCGAGTACAAGTACGACAACACGCTCCCCGCGGGCCAGTACAAGGTGGAGAAGGAAGGCACCGCTGGCGCGGAGAAGCAGAACGAGGACGGAACCTGGACGCGGACTCAGGAGCCGACGAACGAGGTCGTGCTTGTGGGCACCCAGCAGGCTAAGGCCACCGACGAGGTGACCTGGACCGTTCCGCTGCCGTTCCCGACAACGATGCGCCCGAACCCCGACCTGCAGCCTGGCGAGACCAAGGTCGTCCAGGAAGGCGCAAACGGCGAGGAAACCTACACCGCCACATTTGACGCCGAGGGCGACCAGGCCAGCCACGTGGAGTCGACGAAGCGGACGGACCCAGTGGAGCGGATCGTGGAGTACGGCCCCCAGCTTGGCGAGACCGAGCTGGTGACCAAGACCACCAAGCAGCTGCCGTTCGACACCGAGGTCAAGGCCGACCCGAACCTCGATGCCGGCAAGACCGAAGTTGAAAAGGCCGGCGTGCTCGGCGAGGAGACCGAGACGTCGACGCAGAAGCTTGTCGACGGCAAGCCCTCCGGCGACCCAGTCGTCAGCACCGAGCGCACGAAGGAGCCGGAAACGCAGATCATCCGCGTCGGCACGAAGCAGTCGGAGCAGCCGACCCCGTCGGTCCCGTCGGCGTCGGTAAGCGTGCCGTTTACCACGATCGTCGAGTTCGACGACACCCTCCCGGCCGGCGAGCAAAAGGAGAAGCAGGCCGGCAAGGACGGCAAGGGCGTCGTGGAAAACGGCGAGCTGAAGATCACCGAGGAGCCGACGCCGCGCATCATCGTCGTCGGCACGAAGCAAGCCACGGACCCGGGAACCGACCCGGAGACTCAGGCGCCGAAGGACTACTCCTGGACTGAGTCCACCGCCTTTGACGTGGAGATTCGCGAGAACCCCGATCTGCCGAAGGGGGAAAAGCGAGTTGTCCGCGACGGCGAACGCGGTGAGGAGACCCACACCGTCCACTTCGAGCTCAAGGACGGCGTGTACGCACCGCAGGAAACGACCGAGGTGACCAAGGAGCCGGTCAACAAGATCGTGGAGATCGGCACTAAGGGTGACACCTCGACTGAGCCAACGCAGCCGGGCGAGCCGCAGGAAACCGAGCAGTCGGTCGTGACCATCGAGCGCCTGCCGTTCGACACGGAGGTCATTGAGGACCCGACGCTGGAGGCCGGGCAGATAATCGTCGAAAAGCCTGGTGCTCCCGGCAAGCAGCAGACCGTGACCACCCAGAAGTACAAGGACGGTAAGCCCGTTGGCGAGCCGACCACCACCTCGACCGTGCTGGAGGCGCCGGAAAACCGCGTCCTGCGCGTCGGCACCAAGCAGCCGAAGCAGCCGGAGCAGCCGCAAACGTCGGCGTCGGTAAGCGTGCCCTTCACCACGCAGGTCGAGTTCGACGACACCCTCCCGGCCGGCGAGCAAAAGGAGAAGCAGGCCGGCAAGGACGGCAAGGGCGTCGTGGAAAACGGCGAGCTGAAGATCACCGAGGAGCCGACGCCGCGCATCATCGTCGTGGGTACGAAGCAAGACACGGACCCGGAGACTCAGGCGCCGAAGGACTACTCCTGGACTGAGTCCACCGCCTTTGACGTGGAAATCCGTGAGAACCCCGATCTGCCGAACGGTGAAAAGCGCGTTGTCCAAGACGGCGAGCGCGGCGAGGAGACGCACACCGTCCACTTCGTGCTCAAGGACGGCGTGCTCACCCCGGAGGAATCCACTGAGGTGACCAAGGAGCCGGTGAACAAGATCGTCGAGATCGGCACCAAGAAGGACACGCCGACCGAGCCAACGGAGCCGACGGAAACCTCCAAGCCGACGGAGCCGCAGGAGACCGAGCAGTCGGTCGTGACCATCGAGCGCCTGCCGTTTGACACGGAGGTCATTGAGGACCCGACGCTGGAGGCCGGGCAGGTAATCGTCGAAAAGCCTGGTGCTCCCGGCAAGCAGCAGACCGTGACCACCCAGAAGTACAAGGACGGTAAGCCCGTTGGCGAGCCGACCACCACCTCGACCGTGCTGGTGGAGCCGGAAAACCGCGTCATGCGCGTGGGTACCAAGCCGGCCGAGACACCCGAGGTCAAGTCGGTGACGACTGACCTGCCGTTTGGTACCAAGGTCATCTTCGACCCGACGCTCGAAGCGGGCGAGAAGGCGACCGTGACCGAGGGCGTGCCGGGTCACGTGACTGTCACCGGCACTGACGTCGAGCGCGTCGAGCCGAAGGACGAGGTCGTGCGCATCGGCACCAAGCCGTCCGAGAGCACCTCCGAGATCCCGGAGGAGGTGTCCTGGGAGGAGCCGCTGCCGTTCAAGGTGATTGTGAAGCAAAACCCGGACAAGCCGCGCGGATCCGTCGAGGAAATCACGCAGGGCAAGAACGGCACGCAGAAGCGTGGCGTGCGCTACGAGATCGTCGACGGCAAGCTCGTGCCGAAGGAGTTCACCGAGGTCATTACCCCGGCCACCGACCACGTCATCGAGGTCGGCACCGGCGGCGAAGCATCCGAGATCACCGAGGTCAACGAGTCGGCGCTGCCGTTTGAGACCGAGGTCATCGAGGATCCGACCCTGCCGGCAGGCGCCGTCTTCACCGAGCAGAACGGTCAGCAAGGCTCGCAGCGCACCACGCGCACCTGGAAGCTTGTCGACGGCCACGTCACCGGCGACCCGACCGTCTCCACCGAGACCATCACGGAGCCGACCAACCGCATCCTGCGCGTCGGCACCGGTACGCCCCACACGGGCGAACAGGCAAAGCCGGAAGAGCGCCCCTACTACCCGCCGGTAGTCCTGGGCAAGGGCGCAACCGGCCGCGCCGAGCTGGAGCACGGCCACATCGACGGCGACTCCTACGAGATCGGCGACGTCCCCGAAGGCTGGGACGTGACGATCGACGAAACGACTGGTGAGGTCTCCGTGACCACGCCGGACGACGTCGAGCCGGGCACCATCGCAACCATCCCGGTGAAGGTGACCCGTGCGAACGGCAGCGTCCTCGAGACCTTTGTCAAGGTTGGCGTCTCCGGGAAGCAGGCCGAGCCGGCGGAGCCGACCACGAAGCCTTCGGAGCCAACGACGGAGCCGACCTCAGAGCCGACCTCGGAGCCGACCTCGGAGCCGACCTCGGAGCCGACGAAGCCGACTGAGCCGACCTCGGAGCCGACGACGGAGCCTTCCGAGCCGACGACGAAGCCGACCCCGGTACCGGGGACAACCGGCTCGTCTGAGGATTTCCAGCGCTGCGTGGCAAACGCGTTCGCTGCGAACAGCCCGCTGCTGTGGCTGGTGCCGATCGGCCTGCTGGCTGCCGTTGGCGGCCCGCTGTCCCAGCAGTTCGGCCCGCAGATCAACCAGGCGTTTGGCGAGATCAACGGCCAGATCAACCAGAAGATTCGCGAGAACACGCCGGACCTGCCGGACGTGGGCATGGGTGGCAACAACAAGCCCGAGTGGTACCGCGAGCTCGAAGCACAGGCGAATGCCGTAAACCAGCAGTTTGCTGGCCTCCAGCAGCAGTACGCCGGTGTAGGCGAGCAGCTGCGCCCGCTGGGCATCGGCCTGGCTGTCATCGGTGCGGCAGCCGTCGGCATCGCGCTGATCAACCAGGCATGTAAGCCGGAAGGCTTCGACGGCTGGACCAGCTCGTCCAAGGGCGATAGCCGGATGACCACCGTGCGCCCGGAGGGCGCGGATGAGGCGTCATCCTTCGGCGGTTCTTCCTCGAAGGACGGCAAGACCGAGAAGTAAGTCGCGCGGCAAAACCCGGGCACTCGCCCGGGAATGAACTGCTCCCCACCGGTTGGACTGAGAAATCAGCCCCAGGCTGGTGGGGAGCAGGTTTATGTTGGGGACCTCGACGGCCGATGAGCGAGGTCCAGCGCGAGCAGTTCGTGGAGCAGGCCCGCGCTCTGGCCACAGATACCGATACCAGGATGACGAGGATGCAGCTCCAGGGGCGCATTGTCGGGGTCTTACTAACGGTATCTAGCGTTTGGGCGGTCTCAGGTCCGCGCAGTCGTGGCTCGGGCCGGCACGGAAGGGCAGCGTGGGCGTCGAAAAGCGACTGCCTCTTAGGACTTCACCATCCGCTTGATGGCCAGCATGGCTTCGGCGACCTTCTCGTCGGCCTGATCGTCGCCCGCGGCGAGCGCGCCCTTCACGCAGTGGTTGAGGTGGTCCTCCAGCAGGGCGAGGCCGAGGTTTTCCAGGGCGGAGTCGATCGCCGCGATTTGGGTGAGGATGTCAATGCAGTACTGGTCCTCATCAACCATCCGGTGAATGCCGCGCACCTGTCCCTCGATGCGCTTGAGGCGGGCGAGGTAGCGGGACTTCTCATCAAAGTAGCCGTGCTGGCACGAGTCTTCTTGCATGCGGTCATCTTAACCGACCGACCGGCCCGTAAGAAACATGGCGTGCGCAGCCGTTTTGCCATTGTCACAGGCGATGAACTAGATTGGATCAAGTCGCTAGCCCCCATCGTCTAGAGGCCTAGGACTCCGCCCTTTCACGGCGGCAACACGGGTTCGAATCCCGTTGGGGGTACCAGTGATCCCCGTTACGGTGGGGGTTGCAGTGCGATGGCCCTGTGGCGCAGTTGGTTAGCGCGCCGCCCTGTCACGGCGGAGGTCGCGGGTTCAAGTCCCGTCAGGGTCGCCAAATATCAAGCCAGTTCCCAAGCACGGGAGCTGGCTTTTTTGCGTTTCAGGGGGTCCTGGTTTAGTCGCCCAAAGAAGTCCCTGACACCTGTTGCACCACTACGACTAGTCCTTTACTGTTGTCTGTGATACTTGTCATAACCTGGATGGGAGTTTGGGAATGTCTCACACAATACGGTTTGGGCGCCCGCGGGCAGTGGTGGCATTGCTGCTGACTATCGCGTGCGCCGCAATGTGGATGGCGCCAGCGTTCGCCACCGAATCGAGCACGGCGGTCAGCACCGAAACGAAGACGCTGTCGAGCTCGACGACGCGGGTGAAGGAGGGCAAGGGGGCGTCGGCAAGCACTGGCTCCGCCGACGCGAAAGCGGCGCTCATCCTCGACGCGTCCTTCTCCATGCTCGAGGAGGACGCGGATGGGCCGCGTATCGACGCCGCGAAGAAGGCCACGAACGAGCTGGTCGATTCCCTGCCGGACACGGCGAAAATGGGCCTACTCACGTACGGCGCGCAGGAATCGAATGCGCCCGACAACAGGGAGCGGGGCTGCAAAGACATCCAGCGTCTCGTCCCCGTGGACACGCTAGACAAGGCGAAGTTTAAATCGGCCATCGACGGCCTGACGCCGAAGGGCTACACCCCGATGGGCAATGCGTTGCGCAAGGCCGCGGACGAACTGGGCAACGATGGTGAGCGCTCGATCATCCTGGTCTCCGACGGCATTGATACGTGCGCGCCGCCTGAGGTGTGCGATGTGGCCAAGGAGCTCGCGGGGCAGGGCGTGGACTTGACCATTCACACCGTTGGATTCAAGGCCGATGAGGATGCCCGCGCGGAACTCGAGTGCATTGCCGAGGCCGGCGGCGGGCAGTTCCTCGAGGCAGCGGACTCGACGAGCCTGGCGGAGTCGTTGAAGTTCCTCTCCCAGCGCTCGGTAACCAAGTACCAGACGGCGGGCACGCACTTCGAATTCTCGGACACGCCTGAAGACGCGAAATGGCTGGGGGAGGGGCAGTACCAGACCACGGTGAAACCTGACCGTACTTCCAAAACAGACCGGTATTTTCGTTTCTCTGTGCCGCCGCGCCACCACGGACGGGTCGTGTTCACCCCGATCGTGCAGGGCAACGCTATGTGGGAAGACACAGAGGTCAAGGTGGAGCCGACGGAGGTCACCAACGAGGGGGACCCGGCGTGTGGCGAGTTCCCTGGCAGTTGGGGAGAAACTGCATCGGGTGGACCGGGCTTTGGCATTGGCTCGGCATACGCCTCGATGAAGCGCACCGACGAAGATGAGATGGAATGCGATATGAGCGACATCCTGGTCAAGATGCAGATCTCCAATAGCGGCGACGAGGTAGCCGAAGATGTCCCCATTGAAGTCGGCATCTTCTATGAGCCGATCCCTGGTAAGGAGCAGGCCGACGACTGGGAAGATCGCCGCGTGTACAGTGCCGGCGAGTACCAGGGGGAGATGCCGATCGAAAACTCGCAGCCGGTCTCCGGCGGCACGGGCTTTAACGATGCGGTGGAGATTACCGAGGGTACGTATTCCGACCACATCGTTCCCGGCGAGTTCAAGTTCTTCAAGATTCCGGTGACTTATGGGCAGCGCCCAGTGATACGGGCAAAGACCCCGCCTTCGGTTGCACGCAACGCTGACGACATTGCGTTCGGCGTGAAGGATCCTCTGCGCAATGGGGTTGCGGGAGGCAAACTGATCTTCTTTGACGATCCGGAAGAGTCCGATCCGGAAACCGCGAATCAGTACGTGTGGTACGGCAGCGATACTCCCTATCAGGGCGACTACTACGTCTGGTTCGGTATGGGCTGGGTGTCCGAGGGCTACGGGATCGCCGGCGTCGATCAGCCCTTCGAGTTCGAGGTTCTCCTGGATGGCGAACCTGCCAACGGCGGCCCGGACTGGACGCCGACGCATGAGAACGGCCCGGAGCCTGCGGACGAGCCGATCAAGTTTGATGCGGCGGACAGCGCCGCAACGACCTCAGCCTCGCAGGAGGAGAGCGACGACGACCAGGAAGTCAACGCTACGAGCGACGAGCAGGACGGCGGCTTTGGGCTGGTGCCGACGCTGCTGGGTGGCCTGCTGGTGCTTCTGCTGATCGCTGCGGCCTTGGTGTTTGTCATCGTGCGCAAGCAGCGCGGTAACTGGCAATAGGTTGCCGGTGGTCGAACCCGGACACCTAACGGACGTATACCAGAAAGGGAAATGAGCAATGTCGCATGTAAGAGAGAAAAGCCGTGCCGTGGCTGTGCTGATACTTGCCGCCGCGTGCGTGCTGATATGGGTCGCACCGGCTTTTGCGACTGAGACGGCAACGTCAACGAATCGGCCCGTGGAATCGAGCACCGCGGTGAGCACGGAGACGAGAACGCTGTCGAGTTCGACTGTGCGGGCGTCGGCAAGCGAAGGCTCGGCGGACGCGAAGGCGGCGCTGATTTTGGATGCGTCGTTTTCGATGCTTGAGGAGGATGCCGATGGGCCGCGTATCGACGCGGCGAAGAAGGCGACCCATGAGCTGATTGATTCGCTGCCGGATACTGCGCAGATGGGCTTTTTTGCCTATGGTGCGCAGGAGTCCAACGCACCTGACAATAGGGAAAAGGGCTGCAGAGACATTCAGCGCCTTGTTCCAATCGGCGAGGTGGATAAGCAGGAGTTCAGCTCGGCTATCGACGGGCTCACGCCGAAGGGGTACACACCGATGGGCAATGCACTGCGTAAGGCCGCGGAGGAACTCGGGAATGAGGGCGAGCGCTCCATCATCCTGGTCTCCGACGGCATTGATACGTGTGCGCCGCCGGAAGTCTGTGACGTGGCCAAGGAGCTTGCGGGCCAGGGCGTGGATCTGACGATCCATACGGTCGGATTCAAGGCGGACGAGGAGGCTCGTGCGGAGCTAGAGTGTATCGCGGAAGCTGGCGGCGGGCAGTTCCTAGAGGCGGCCGATGCGAGCAGCCTGGCGCAGTCGCTGAAGTTCCTGGCCCAGCGAGGTGTGGAGAAGTACGAGACCGGCGGCACAGAGTTTGAGTTCTCGGACACCCCAGAGGGCGCGAAGTGGCTGGGCGAAGGCCAGTACCAGACCACGGTGACCCCGGACCGGGGTACTCCGAAGGACCGGTACTTCCGCATTTCCGTGCCCCCGCGCCACCACGCGCGCGTGGTCTTCACACCGGTGTGGCAGACCGACGGTATGTCGGAAAAGGGCCACTTAAAGATTGAGCCGGTGGAGGTGACTAACGAGGACGACGAAGAATGCGGCTGGTTCCCGACGACGCACACCGCGTTCGTTTCTTCTGGGCCGGACTACGGGATCGACTCTGCGAATGCCTCGGCAGAGCGCAATGATGAGGATGACATGGAGTGCGATATGAGCGACATCCTGGTCAAGACGCAGATCTCCGACGTCACGGGCGTTGACACCGGGGACATCGGGCTCGAGGTCAGTGTGTTCTATGAGCCTATTCCCAGCGATGAGGAGAAAACTGAGTGGTCAGACGGCAAAATTATCAAAGCTGGCGACTACCTTGGTGAGATGCCGATGAAGAACCCCGAGCCAATTTCCGGCGGCACGGGTTTCAACAATGCGGTTGAGATCACCGAGGGCACGTACTCCGACAACATCGTTCCCGGCGAGTTCAGGTTCTTCAAGATTCCGGTGGCCTACGGGCAGCGGCCGGTGGTGAAGGTGAAAACGCCGGAGTCGGTCGCGCACAACGCCGATAGCCTCGGCTTCGGCATCTACGATCCGATGCGCAACGAGCTCGTGCGCACCCCGTTGAACTTCTTCATGGATGCAGCCGAATCCGACGCGGAAACGCTGAGCCAGTACGTGTGGCACGGCACCCATACCCCTTACCAGGGCGAGTACTACATCTGGGTCGGCATGGGGTGGGTGCATGAAGGCTACGACGTCGCTGGCGTAGAGCAGCCTTTCGAGTTTGAGGTGGTCATGGACGGCGAGCCCGCCAACGGCGGCCCGGATTGGACGCCGACGCATGAGGACGGGCCGGAGCCCTCGGACGAGCCGATCAAGTTTGATGCGGCGGATAGCACAGCCGAGACGTCCGCTTCGCAGGAGGAGAGCGACGATGGCCAGGAGGTCAACGCTGCGAACGACGAGCAGGATGGCGGCTTCGGACTGGTGCCGACGCTGCTCGGTGGCCTGCTGGTGCTGCTGCTGATTGTCGCAGCTGTGGTGTTTGTCATCGTGCGGAAGCAGCGCGGCAACTGGCAGTAGATTTGCACGCAAGATAACAGGACATCGGTTGCGAAGATGTCCCTTCGCCTTGAGAGCGTTTTGTTACGCCAGTGGCAATGTGTGCAGGAATTGAACGATGTCGCACACGCGAAGGGAGGTCACGCTAGGGCGGTAATCGTGGTTGCTGTTGCGTGCCATGCTGATGCGGGTGGAGCCCGTGATCGCAACAGAAACGGCGATGGTTTCAGGGACGGCGACGCGGGCGTCGGCAAGCGGAGGCTCCGTCGACGCGGAGAACGCAATCAACCTTGCTTACCGGCCGGGCATGCCGATTACGCGGCAGACCTGGGTGGCCGGGAAAGGCATACGGATAACGTCAGTGAGCAACATTCGGCTGAGAAAAACCTCTGAGGTGCAGGTATGTTGCTTTTGCCGGTGCCATGAAAGTAGTAATCCGTGCCCAAGAGAGCACGAAGCCTGAGAGAGCACAGTAAAAGAATCAGGACCTGTGGCGCAGTTGGTTAGCCCGCTGCCCTGTCACGGCGGAGGTCGCGAGTTCAATTCCCGTCAGGGGCGCCAAACGTACAGCCAAATCCCAACTGCGGGAATTGGCTTTTCGCTATTCGGACCTGTGCCGCTGCATTTCTGAGGTTAAGGCTTACGAGCAACGGGGCAACGGGCGTAGGCGGGTGGGGTTGAGGCTCTGCAGGTCATTTCTAAAACGCATTGGTAGGGTTGCACATTTGGCTGTTTGCGGGGAATGTGCCGTGTAACTAATGCGTTTTGGAAGGGGAGCGGATGTGCGGACAGGGGGCTGCAGTGGTGCTGCGAGCCGGCAGCGTCAACGGGCAGCGAGAGCGTGCGCCGAGTAGGACGTTCGCGCACGCAAAAGCCCCGCACCGTTCCCTGAACGAGTTCGGGAGCAGTGCGGGACTGGCTGTCGCCTAAGCGGGCGCGCGGAACGGGTCCTGCAGACCGGTGCTAGCGGACGATCGTGGAGCCAGAGCCAGTGCCAGAGCCAGTGCCAGTGCCAGTGCCAGTGCCGTTCGCCGTGCCGTCCGTCGAACCGTCGGCAGTCGCTGCGGGCGTGGCGGTGGTGACTACCTTGCCCTCGACACCCGGCCAGGTGCCGACTTCGATCATGCGCTGCTTGCGCTCCACCCAGAAGTCGGCGTTCTGAATGCCCAGCGCCTCGGGGTCGAACTGCGGGTCCAGCCCGGCCTTCTTCTGGCGGCGGTAGTCCCACAGGCACTTCAGGGCGGGGACCTGGAGGAAGATGATGGCCACAATGTTCAGCCACGCGGTGGCGCCGACGCCGATGTCGCCAAGCGCCCAGGCGGTGCCCGGGGTGGTGGTGGCCCCGACGAAGACGGCGATGATGATGAGGGCGCGCAGCAACCAGATGATGGCCTTGCGGGCAGCCTCGTTCTTTACCCAGCGGTTCAGGTACGTGAAGTTTGTCTCCGCCATGTAGTAGTAGGCCAGCACCGTGGTGAAGGCGAAGAACATGATGGCAAGGGCGATGAACGCTGGCCCCAGCCCGGACGCGATGGAGTTCAGGCCTTCCTGGACGAAGCCGGGGCCGACAGCGACGCCGTCGGGCAGGGAGCCGTCGTAAAGCACTGCTCCATCCTCGGACTGTCCTTCGAAGACCTTGTACATGTCGGTGGAAATGATGATGAATGCGGTGGCCGAGCAGACGAACAGCGTGTCCACGTAGACGGCGAAGGCCTGGACGAAGCCCTGCTTGGCGGGGTGCGAGACCTCGGCGGCTGCCGCGGATTGCGGGCCGGTGCCCTGGCCGGCCTCATTGGAGTAGATGCCACGCTTCACGCCCCACATAATGGCCGCGCCCAGCATGCCGGAGAACGCCGCTTCCTTGTCAAAGGCCGCACGGACGATGGTGCCAAAGACCTCGGGGATCTGTGACGCGTTGGCGAACAGCACCACGATCGCAATGATGATGTAAATGCCGGCCATGAACGGCACAACCATCGACGCGAACGTTGCGATGCGCTTGACGCCGCCGATGATGATGAACGCGAGCATGATCGCCATGATGGTCGCGGAGATCCACACGTTGACGCCCCAGGCGTTGTCCACGGCGGCCGCGACACCGTTGGCCTGGATGCCGGGCAGGAAGTAGGAGGTTGCCAGCAGCATGCAGACCGCGAAGATGATGGCGTAGACCAGCATGAACGGCTTTGCGGCGGTGTGCTTGTAGGTCTTCTCAATGTAGTAGGCGGGGCCGCCGCGGTACTCGCCGGTGTCCCGGTCCGTTTCCTTGTAAATCTGTGCTAGGCAGCACTCGATGAACGAAGTCGCCGAGCCCAAAAGCGCCACCAGCCACATCCAGAACACAGCGCCCGGGCCGCCGAATGCGATGGCGGTGGCGACGCCGGCGATGTTGCCCACGCCGACGCGGCCGGCCAGGGAGATCATGAGTGACTGGAACGAGGAAATGCCTTGGTCCGAGCTCTCGCCGGATTTGAGCTGCCGGATCATGTCGGGGAAGCAGCGGATCTGCAAAAACAGTGTCGCGAGCGTGAAATAGGCGCCCGCGCCGAGGCAGAGATAGACGAGCCAGTTTGACCATATGACGCTATTGACGGTGTCAATAAAGCCTTCCATGGAGCCCTCCTTACAGGGTTGACCTGGGGTAAATGTGCGGTACTCATGAATCTAAACCATCGAGTTGTGCCGTGGGTCACTTTCGTGAAAAAATTATTGCCAATCACTCCGGGGCGTCATCTGTGGTGTAGAAAACCACGCGGAGGTGCGCCCGCCGTGCGATCCCGATGAACGTGAAAGGACTTCAATGGAGACAACCCCACCGCAGCCGCACTCGCGGCGCCGGTTCAGCCCCGCCTGGCCGGTCAAGGACTTGCCCGCCGGCTCCAGTGTGCTCATCCAGGGACTGAGCGACGACGGACCAAACGGACCGGAAGCGGCCGGCGCCCCAGACGCGGACCCGAAGCCCAAGGCGGTCTGGCGCTTCTTTGTATATAGCGCGATCGGCCTGTTCGCGTTCTTCATCCCGTTTTCCGTGGGCGGCTCGAAGTCGACGATCCTGCTGGACCACATCGTCACCTGGATCACCAGCACCCTCGGCGATGGCACCCACTACCTGGCGCTGCTGGCCATCATCGTGGGCACGGTCTACCAGTTCGTGACGGGAAGGTGGAAGGAGGACTTCGCCCGCACAGCCTTTGCCCTCCTTTCGGTGCTGGCGATCGTGCTGTGCGCGATGCTCACCTTCGGGTTCGGTCCCTCCTGGCTGTTCAACCCGGACATCGGCCCGTTCATCTTGGACAAGCTCGTCATCGCGGTCGGTCTGCTCATCCCGGTCGGCGCGATTTTCCTCGGCCTGCTCGTCGGGTTCGGCCTGATGGAGTTCATCGGCGTGCTCGTTCAGCCGATCATGCGCCCGGTCTTCCACACACCGGGCAAGTCCGCGGTGGACGCCGTGGCGTCGTTCCTCGGCTCCTACTCGCTGGGCCTGCTCATCACGGACCGCATGTACAAAAGCGGCAGCTACAACGGCCGCGAGGCCGCGATCGTCGCGTCTGGCTTCTCCACTGTGTCCGCGACCTTCATGGTTATCGTGGCGAAGACGCTGGACATGATGGAGCACTGGAACGCGTACTTCTTCATCACCTTCATCATCACGTTCATCGTCACCGCGATTGTGGTGCGCATCCCGCCCATCACCCGCATCCCCGAGGAGTACGCGCCGGGCGCGACCCCGCACCCGGAGAAGCTGATTACCGGCAACCGGTTCAAGGCCGCGTGGCGCGAGGCGAAGAAGGAGCTCAACCGCGCCGAGCCGCTGCACAAGGTCTTGTGGGTCAACTTCCGTGACGGCCTCATCATGGCCGTGCAGGTCACCCCGGGCATCATGTCCGTGGGCGTGATCGGCTTGGTCCTGGCCACTTACACGCCGGTGTTCAAGGCGCTGGGCGTCGTGTTCTTCCCCATCGTGTGGCTACTGCGCTTGCCGGACCCGTGGGCCACCTCGGGCGCGCTCGCCACGGGCCTTGCGGAGATGTTCCTGCCGGCCACGCTCACCGCGGGCACGGACGACATGGTGCTCAAGTTCACCATCGCCGTGGTGTGCGTGAGCCAGATCTTCTTCTTCTCCGCGATGGTGCCCGCGGTGCTGGCCACGGACATCCCGCTCAACATCGGGAAGATGATCGCCATCTGGTTCATCCGCGTCGTGCTCACCGTGCTGATCACGGTGCCGGTGGCCCACCTGCTGTTCTAGGGGCCTTTTGCTTATCGACGCCCCGTGGCCCCCACCACCGCGTCATCTATCAGCCGCGCTGCAGCCTTTGCGGTGCGGTTATCCACGTCGAACTCCGGGTTGAGCTCCACGACGTCCAGGAGTGCAACCCGGCCGGTGGAAGCCACCGCTGCGACCATCGCGCGCAACGCGGCGTAGTCCACCCCGAATCCGGCGGGCGCGGACACCCCGGGCGCGACCGCGGCCGGCAACACGTCCAGGTCAATGGACAGGTGGATCGGCAGGTCCCCCTCCACGGCGGCGAGGGCGCGCTCGGCGGCCTCGCGCACCGTCATTGCCGCCAGCTCCGTGTCCAGCACCGTGGTCACGCCGAGCTGCTCGGCGGTATCGAAGAGCACCTTGGTGTTGTTGGGTCGCGAGATGCCGAAGACGGAGTAGTCGAAGTCGTCCCCCACCAGCTCTGCGATCTGTCTGAATGGCGTGCCGGAGGTCGGCCGGTCGGCAGTGCGCAGGTCGAAGTGCGCGTCAAAATTGATCACCTGCATCGGCCCGAGCGCCTCGTACGCCCCGCGGTGGGTGGCAAAGGACGTCTCGTGTCCGCCGCCGAGCACGACCGTCATGCCGGCGGGGCCCTGCGCGGCGACAAGGTCGCGGACGCGGTCGGACACCTCGCACTGTGCGGTCTCGAGGTCGTCGTCTTGGGTGGTGACGGTGCCGGCGTCGATAAGCTTTCGCGGCTCGTGCACGGCGAGCGAGCCGAGCGCGGCGCGCAACGCGGCGGGGCCTTGCGCGGCGCCCTGGCGGCCGCCGTTGCGCTCGACGCCCTCGTCGGACGCGAAGCCGATGAGGTGGACGGCGCCTGCGGTGGGGCCGGAGGCGGTGTCGATGCTGCTGTGCCAGCGCGCGTGCTCGGGGCCCGGGCCGTCGTTGCGGCCAGACCATTCGGATGCGGGGGAGAACAAAGGGGCGGTAACGGTATTCATGCCACCCGAGCCTAGCGCCGTTGCATACTAGGCGGGATGAATTCACCACAAGTCCCGGCCGCGCACAATGTCTTGCGCATCCTCGCCCTGCTGTCCGCCTCGGACGTGCCGCTTTCCGCCACCCGCATCCAGCGCGAGCTAGGCCTCCCGCGCTCGAGTACGTACCACCTGCTCCGCGAGCTGGAGGATTCCGGCTTTGTAGTCCATTTGAGCCAGGCGGGCACCTACGGGCTGGGGCTGGCCTCGTACCGCATGGCGCAGGCGTACACCACGCAGCAGCCGCTGGTGCGCCTGGCCACCGCGCCGCTCGCCCGGATTGCGGAGCTGGCCGGCGGGTCGGCGCACCTCACCAGGCTCGCCGGCGCCGAGACCGTCTACCTCCACGAGGTGCGCGCGCCGGGCGCCGCCTCGCTGGTCACGGAGGTCGGCGTGCGCCTGCCCACGCTCTCCACCGCCTCGGGGCGCATCATGCTTGCGCATCTGCCGGAGCCGGAGCTGCGCGCGGTGTTCAATGCTTCCGGGTCGCGCCGCAGCTTCCGCGAGTGCAAGGAGGAGCTGCACGCTTATCGACGCCAAGGGTGGGCCACAGAATCCCAAGATGTCTCCCGCGGGCAGGAGTCAGTCGCGGTGGCGGTGCTCGACCACCTCTCGCGCCCGGCGGCCGCGCTGGCGGTGACGTACCCGGTGGGCAGTGCCGACGAGCGGAAGCTGGTGTCCACGCTTGCCGACGCCGCCGCGCACCTGCGCGCACATTTCTTCGGGCAGTTATGAGATTGGACACATTCATGGTCTATTATCGCGCCCATGACAGATATGCAGACAGTTTCAGTAGGAATTGGCGCGCTGACCATCGAGGACGTCATCGCCGTCGCCCGCCACGGCGCTGAGGTGGCCATCGACCCGGCCGCGCTCGAAGAAATCGCCACCACCCGCACCCGTATCGAGGAACTCGCCGCAGACCCCACCCCCGTCTACGGCGTTTCTACCGGCTTCGGTGCGCTTGCCACCCGCCACATCCCCGAGGAGCTGCGCGCCCAGCTGCAGGTCTCGCTCGTGCGCTCCCACGCCGCCGGCTCTGGCCCCGAGGTCGAGGAAGAGGTCATCCGCGCGCTCATGCTGCTGCGCCTGTCCACCCTGTGCACGGGCCGCACCGGTGTTCGCCCCGTCGTTGCAGAGACGTACGCGGCGGCGCTGAACGCGGGCATCACCCCGGTCGTGCGCGAGTACGGCTCGCTCGGCTGCTCCGGCGACCTCGCGCCGCTGGCCCACTGCGCGCTCGCCCTGCTGGGGGAGGGCGAGGTCCGCGTACGAGGCGGCGAGGTCGTGCCAGCGGCCGACGCGCTGTCGCAAGCGGGGATTGAGCCGCTCGTCCTGCGCGAGAAGGAGGGCCTGGCACTCATCAACGGCACCGACGGCATGCTCGGCATGCTGTGCCTGGCCATCGCGGACCTGCGCGAAGCTGCCAAGGTGTCCGACATCGCCACCGCCATGACCGTGGAGGGGCTCACCGGCACGCTCACCGTGTTCGACGACGACCTCCAGCAGCTGCGCCCTCACCCGGGACAGGCCGATGCTGCCTACAACATCCGCACCGTGGCTGCTGGCTCGCCGATTTTGGCGGCGGCGCGCGAGGAGTTCAAGGCCACCCGCGTGCAGGACGCGTACTCCGTGCGCTGCACGCCGCAGGTTGCCGGCGGCCTGCGCGACACGCTCGCGCACGTCACCAACGTGGCGAACCGGGAGCTCGCCTCCGCCATCGACAACCCGGTGGTGACCAAGGACGGCCGAGTGTCCTCCAACGGCAACTTCCACGGCGCGCCGGTGGCCTATGCGTTGGACTTCTTGGCCATTGTGGTCGCCGACTTGGCGTCGATAAGCGAGCGCCGCTCCGACCGCTTCCTTGACCCGGCCCGCAACCGCGGACTCAACGCCTTCCTTGCCGACGACCCCGGCGTGGACTCCGGCCACATGATCGCGCAGTACACGCAGGCCGGAATTGTCAGCGAGCTCAAGCGAAACGCCACGCCCGCTTCCGCCGACTCGATCCCATCGTCCGCGATGCAGGAGGACCACGTGTCCATGGGTTGGGCCGCGGGGCGCAAGCTGCGCCGCAGTGTCGACGGGCTGCAGCGTGTGCTGGCCTTGGAGATCCTCACCGCCGCGCGCGCCCTGGACATGCGCGAGGGCGAGCCGGCCGCCGGTACCGCGGCAGCGATTGGGGCGCTTCGTGCGCTTGTCGACGCCCCCGCGACCGATCGCTTCCTCGCCCCGGAGATGGAGTATTCCGTGCAGCTGGTGAAGGGCGGTGACTACGTGGCGGCCGTGGAAGCCGTGGTCGGCGAGCTGCGGTAGGGGCTCGCGGGTGTCTCGCATACGAGACACCCCACCGTATATCACCCTTTTGTCTTCTTGTGATGACCGTTACTCTTATTACCGTAAGTCGGTTGGACAACACGAAAGGACATTTCCATGGCGAAGAACTGGTCTGAAGGCGCGCGCGAGGTCCGTGCACCGCGAGGCACTGACATTACCGCGAAGTCTTGGCAGACTGAGGCCCCGCTGCGCATGCTGCAGAACAACCTCGACCCAGAGGTTGCGGAGCGCCCGGACGACCTCGTCGTCTATGGCGGCACCGGCCGCGCCGCGCGCAGCTGGGAGGCGTTCGACGCGATTGTGGAAACCCTGAAGGACCTCGAGTCCGACGAGACCCTGCTGGTGCAGTCCGGCAAGCCGGTCGGCGTGTGGAAGACCAACGAGTGGGCCCCGCGCGTGCTCATTGCCAATTCCAACCTGGTCGGAGACTGGGCGAACTGGGAGCACTTCCGCAAACTCGAGGACGAGGGCCTGATGATGTACGGCCAGATGACGGCCGGTTCCTGGATCTACATCGCGACCCAGGGCATCCTGCAGGGCACCTACGAGACGTTCGCGGCAGTGGCGAAGAAGCGTTTCGACGGCACCCTCGCTGGCACCCTCACGCTGACCGGCGGCTGCGGCGGCATGGGCGGCGCGCAGCCGCTGTCCGTCACCCTTAACGGCGGCGCCTGCCTCATCGTGGACGTCGACGAGGCCCGCCTGAAGCGTCGCCAGGGCAAGCGCTACCTCGACGAGGTCACGACTGACCTCGAGGAGGCCATCAAGCTGGTCACCGAGGCGAAGGAGGAGAAGCGCGCCCTGTCCGTCGGCCTGGTGGGCAACGCCGCCGAGATCTTCCCGGAGATGCTGCGCCGCCACCGCGCGGGCGAGCTGACCGTGGACATCGTGACGGACCAGACCTCCGCCCACGACCCGCTGTCCTACCTGCCCACTGAGATCCCGTTCGAAAACTGGGATGCTGAGGCGGACGAGGACCCGACCACCTTTACCAAGAAGGCTCGCGAGGCCATGGCCACGCAGGTCCAGGCCATGGTGGAATTCCAGGACGAGGGTGCCGAGGTCTTTGACTACGGCAACTCCATCCGTGACGAGGCGCGCAAGGCCGGCTACACCCGCGCCTTCGAGTTCCCGGGCTTCGTCCCGGCGTACATCCGCCCGCTGTTCTGCGAGGGCCTCGGCCCGTTCCGCTGGGTCGCGCTGTCGGGTGACCCGGAGGACATCAAGGTTACCGACCAGGCCATCAAGGAGGCTTTCCCGGAAAACGAGCACCTGCACCGCTGGCTCGACGCCGCCGAGGAATACGTCGAGTTCGAGGGCCTGCCGGCCCGCATCTGCTGGCTGGGCTACGGCGAGCGCGCCAAAGCCGGCGTGATCTTTAACAACCTGGTCAAGGAGGGCAAGGTCAAGGCGCCGATCGTCATCGGCCGCGACCACCTGGACTCCGGCTCCGTGGCTTCCCCATACCGCGAGACCGAGTCCATGCTCGACGGCACCGACGCCGTCGCTGACTGGCCGCTGCTCAACGCCATGACCGCGGTCTCCGGCGGCGCGACCTGGGTGTCTATCCACCACGGCGGCGGCGTGGGCATGGGCCGCTCGATCCACACTGGCCAGGTCACCGTCGCCGACGGCACCGAGCTCGCCGAGGCGAAGCTCAAGGCCGTGCTCACCAACGACCCGGGCATGGGCGTGATCCGCCACGTGGACGCCGGCTACTCCCGCGCCGACGAGGTGGCCAAGGAGCGCGGTGTGCGCATCCCCATGGAGTTCCACGCACGCGACAAGTAGAAAGGAACCCATGAGCACCCTTATCACCGGAATTTCAGAGCTCCGCACCGTCTCCGAGCTCGGGACGATCAAAGACGCCGCATTGCTTATCGACGATGGCGTGGTCGCCTGGGTCGGCCCAGCCGCCGAAGCCCCAGCGGAGGCAAGCAACGCCGAAACCGTGGACGTGGGCAACCGCGCCGTCCTGCCCGGCTGGGTGGACTCGCACACGCACATGGTCTTCGACGGCAACCGCGCCGAGGAGTTCGAGGCCCGCATGGCCGGCGAGTCCTACGCCGCCGGCGGCATCGCAGTGACCATGGAGGCCACCCGCTCCGCCGGCGAGGAGCGCCTGGACCAGCTGGTGGCCGAGCGCATTGCGGCCGCCTACGCGCTGGGCACCACCACCTTCGAGACCAAGACCGGCTACGGCCTCAACGTCGAGTCCGAGGCGGAGGCCGCGCGCGTGGCCTCGCGCCACGTCGACGAGGTCACCTTCCTCGGCGCCCACCTCGTGCCGCCGGGGGAGGAGGCCGACGAGTACCTCGAGCAGGTCGTCGGCCCGATGCTGGACGCGGTGAAGGACCACGTGCAGTGGATCGACGTCTTCTGCGAGCGCGGCGCGTTCGACGAGGCGCAGTCCCGCCGCGTCCTCGAGGCCGGCAAGGCCGCAGGATTGGGCGTGCGCGTCCACGGCAACCAGCTCGGTGAGGGCCCCGGCGTGAGGCTCGCCGTGGAGCAGGGCGCCGCCAGCGTCGACCACGTCAACTACCTTTCCGACGAGGACATTCAGCTCCTCGCCGGCTCCGACACCGTCGCCACGCTGCTGCCCGCTTGTGACCTGTCCACGCGCGAGGAGCTCGCGCCGGGCCGAGCGCTTCTCGACGCCGGCGCCACCGTCGCCATCGCCTCCAACCTCAACCCGGGCACGTCCTTCACCTCCTCGATGAACTTCTGCGTGACCACCGCGGTCCTGCAGCAGCGCCTCACCCTCGACGAGGCCATCGAGGCAGCCACCACCGGCGGCGCAAAGGCGCTGCGGCGCCACAACGTCGGTGGCGGCAAGGACCCGCAGGGCCGCCCCGCGAAGGGCACGCTCGCGCCGGGCGCGGCGGCGGACCTGCACATCCTGGACGCCGACAACGCCATCAACCTGGCGTACCGGCCCGGCATGCCGATCACCTGGCAGACCTGGGTCGCCGGGAAGAAGGTGTATGGGTAAGGGCGGCTCGCGTGGGCGTCGATAGGCATCTGCGAGGGCCACACTCCACGGTGCGAACCACCAAGTAGCTGCGGCAGATGCTCACGACGCCATCGTCGTCGACCACAACCTGGCGCTGGTCTCGCGCGCGGACTACGTCATCGACCTCGGCCCAGGCGCCGGCTCTGCTGGTGGCAAGGTGGTGGCTGCGGGAACGGTGCGGGAGCTCGCGGACAAGCATGCGCACACCGGGTCCGAGACCGGGCGGTACCTCGCAATGCAGGAGTCCTAGCGCGCCGCCCGGAAATGGGGTCTGCGCAGGCGATTTGCTTGCTCGCACGGGGTCTGTGTAATGTATCAACTCGTGCGAGCGACAGTGCAACACACTGAAGGAATCGCACAGATAACACAATAATGGCCCTGTGGCGCAGTTGGTTAGCGCGCCGCCCTGTCACGGCGGAGGTCGCGGGTTCAAGTCCCGTCAGGGTCGCTGAACTGCCTGAGCAGTTCTGGCTAGATAGCTCAGTCGGTAGAGCACACGCCTGAAAAGTGTGGGGTCGCCAGTTCGATCCTGGCTCTAGCCACACCCCAGCCCCTCCACATTGTGGAGGGGCTTCGTGCTTTCGGTAGGCTGGGCCACCGATTGAGCGAACACTCTCTGACGGACTTCTCAGAAGGAGCAATTATGCCCGAGACTTCACAAGCAAACGTGGAACTGTCCAAGAATGAGGACAAGAGTCAGTACGAGATCCACGTGGACGGCGAGCTCGCCGGTTTTGCCACCTACAAGGACAGCGGCTCTGCGCGCGAGTTGCCGCACACCGTCGTGGACCCGAAGTTTCGCGGCGAGGGCCTGTCCAAGCCGCTGATCAAGTTCGCGCTTGATGATGCCCGCGGGGACAACCTCAGCGTTGTCCCGTCCTGCCCGGCGGTCGCCCGCTACATCGTGCAGCACCCGGAGTACAAGGACCTGGTGGAGTAAGCGCCCTAGATGACGTACTGACCGTTGTCGAAGTAGCTGTCCGGGTCCACCAGGCGCCGCAGCTCCGTATCCTTGCGCTCGCGCGCCTTCGCTGGGATGCCCACGGCAATGGAGTTCTCGGGGATGTCTTTGGTCACCACGGCGTTCGCGCCGACGGCCGAGTTCGCCCCGATCGTGACAGGACCGAGCACCTTCGCGCCCGCGCCAATGGTGACGTTGTCTCCAATCGTCGGGTGCCGCTTGGTCTGCGTCAGCACCTGCCCGCCGAGGGTGACGCCGTGGTAAAGCATGACGCCGTCGCCGATCTCGGCGGTCTCGCCGATGACAATGCCCATCCCGTGATCGATGAAGAATCGGCGGCCAATGGTCGCGCCCGGGTGAATCTCAATCCCGGTAAAAAAGCGGTTGGCCTGCGCGAGGATGCGCGCCGCGCCCTTCCATTCCCGCTCCCACATCCAGTGGCAGATGCGGTGGACCCAGATCGCGTGCAGCCCGGAATACACCACCGCGTTTTCCAGATCGCCGCGCGCTGCGGGGTCGTGCTCCCTGGCGTTGGCCAGGTCTTCTCTCATGCGGGAAATTACGCTCAGCATGACGGGTAGTCTACCTACTCTTTTCGGACAACCGCGCAAATAAAAAAGCACCACGGGGTGGTGCTTTTCGACGCCGCGCAGTCCGCGGCCAACGCCTCCGCTAGTCGCGGATGTCCTCGAAGAGGATGGTGGAGACGTAGCGCTCGCCGAAGTCCGGGATGATGACCACGATGGTCTTGCCCTCGTTCTCCGGGCGCTCGGCCAGCTCGAGTGCGGCCTTCACATTCGCGCCGGCGGAGATACCGGCGAGGACGGCGTCCTCGCGAGCCAGCTCGCGAGAGGTGGACACGGCGTCCTCGTTGGAGACGGCGATGATCTCGTCGATCTGGTTGCGGTCAAAGGTGCCCGGGATGAAGTTGGCGCCCAGGCCCTGGATCTTGTGCGGGCCGGCCTCGCCGGTGGACAGCAGCGGGGACGCAGCGGGCTCGACGGCCACGTTCTTCACGTCCGGCTTCTGCTCCTTGAGATACTTGCCGGCACCGGAGATGGTGCCGCCGGTGCCCACACCCGCGACGAGGATGTCGACCTCGCCGTCGGTGTCGTTCCAGATCTCCGGGCCGGTGGTGGCGTAGTGGATGGCCGGGTTGGCCTCGTTCTCAAACTGGCGAGCCAGGATCGCGCCTTCATCATTAGCCACGATCTCGTCGGCCTTCTCCACGGCACCCTTCATGCCGGCTGCGCCCGGGGTGAGGACGATCTCTGCGCCGAACGCGCGCAGGACCACGCGACGTTCAATGGACATGGTCTCCGGCATGGTCAGGATGACCTTGTAACCCTTGGCCGCGCCAGCCAGTGCGAGGGCGATACCGGTGTTGCCGGAGGTTGCCTCGACGATGGTGCCGCCCGGCTTCAGGTCGCCTGACTTCTCAGCGGCCTCGATGATGGCCTTACCAATGCGGTCCTTGACCGAGTTTGCCGGGTTGTAGAACTCCAGCTTGGCCAGCACGCGGGCCTTGGAATCCTTGGACACACCGTGCAGTTCAACCAGCGGGGTGTTGCCGATGAGCTCGAGGACGTTGTTGGCGATCTTTGCCATGGTGATCAGCTCCTTGCTGTTCATATCCAAATCCGTTGTGCGGCCAACTATACACGGATAAAACAGACTATGTAGTCTCACCGGAGTAGACTGAACAGTCTGGTTGGTGCGGGGAGGGGGGCGCGGGGGCGTCGATAAGCGAAGGCCCACCGCCCCCAAAAACCACACCCGCGCGTGTAAATACAGCGGGAGGGGTGAACTTTGGCTACCCCCAAAGTCGCGTTATGATGGTTGGGATTCAACGTCAAGTTCAACTCGCGGGTGGCCCCGTGGGGACACTCAGATGGGTGGAAGGCTCAACAGCAATGACCATGGACGCACAGCGGATCAAGGACGATGACGACGCGATTCGGGCAGCCCTGACGGCGCTGAAGACGGCGACCGGCATCCCCGTTGCCATGTACGGCACGCTGCTGCCGGACAACAGGCTGCAGATCACCCAGTGGATCGGGCTGCGCACTCCCGCGCTGCAGGACCTCGTGCTGGACAACGGCTCCGGTGTCGGCGGTCGCGTGGTGAGTACGCGGCGCGCCGTTGGCGTCTCGGACTACACGCGTGCGGCGGTCATTTCGCACGAGTACGATAAGCAGATTCAGGACGAGGGGCTGCACTCCGTTGTCGCTGTCCCGGTCATCGTGCTGCGCGATATTCGCGGTGTCCTCTATGTTGGCGTCCACTCGCCGGTGCGGCTGGGGGAGAAGGTGATCGAGGAGGTCGCGATGACGGCGCGCACCCTCGAACAGGAGCTGGCCGTGAACGCCGCGCTCCGCAATGCCGACGGTGGCAAGGGAACGGCCAAGGTGGGGCGCGTGATGAACGGCGCGGAGTGGGAGCAGATCCGCTCCACGCACTCCAAGCTGCGCATGCTGGCCAACCGGGTCGACGACGACGCGCTCCGCAAGGAGCTCGAGCAGCTGTGTGACCAAATGGTCTCGCCCGTCCGCGTCAAGCAGTCGACCAAGCTCTCGGCCCGCGAGCTGGACGTACTGTCCTGCGTCGCGCTCGGTCACACCAACGTCGAGGCGGCCGAAGAAATGGGCATCGGCGCCGAAACCGTCAAGTCCTACCTGCGCAGCGTGATGCGCAAACTCGGCGCGCACACCCGCTACGAGGCGGTCAACGCCGCGCGCCGCATCGGTGCCTTGCCGTAACGCTTTTTGCCTATCGACGCCACGCCGCACCCCGAGTTGAGTACAGTAGGCCCCGTGAAAGAACGATTTCTTGTAACAGGCGGTAACCGACTCGAAGGCGTGGTCAAGGTCGACGGCGCGAAAAACAGTGTGCTGAAGCTGATGGCCGCGGCACTCCTGGCGGAGGGCACGACAACGCTGCACAACTGCCCCGAAATCCTCGACGTTCCGCTCATGCGCGACGTGCTCATCGGGCTCGGCTGTGACGTCGACATCGACGGCTCGACCGTCCGCATTACTACCCCGGCCACCGTCTCTCCCCGCGCCGACTTCGATGCGGTACGCCAGTTCCGCGCCTCCGTCGCCGTGCTCGGGCCGTTGGTGGCGCGCTGCCATGAGGCATACGTGGCGCTGCCGGGCGGCGACGCGATCGGTTCGCGACCGCTGGATATGCACCAATCCGGCCTGGAGAAGCTGGGGGCTACGACGCACATCGAGCACGGCGCCGTCGTTGCGCGCGCCGAGAAGCTCACGGGCGCGAAGATCAGTCTGGACTTCCCGTCTGTCGGCGCGACCGAGAACATCCTCACCGCGTCCGTCCTCGCGGAGGGGCAAACGGTGCTGGACAACGCCGCGCGCGAGCCCGAAGTCGTCGACCTCTGCGACATGCTTAACTCCATGGGCGCGAAGATCAGCGGCGCTGGCACCTCCACCATCACCATCGACGGTGTGGACGAGCTGCGTCCCACCGAGCACTCCGTGGTGGGCGACCGCATCGTGGCGGGGACCTGGGCATACGCGGCCGCGATCACCCGCGGCGACATCACTGTGACCGGTATCGCCCCGCGCCACCTGCACCTTGCGCTGTCCAAGCTCAAGCTCGCGGGCGCCAACGTGGAAACCTACGAAAACGGGTTCCGCGTCCGCATGGACCAGCGCCCCAAGGCGGTGGACTACCAAACCTTGCCGTTCCCCGGGTTCCCGACGGATCTGCAACCCATGGCCATCGCCATCAGCGCGATCGCCGAGGGCGTCACCGTGATCACGGAGAATGTGTTCGAGGCCCGCTTCCGTTTTGTTGACGAGATGCTTCGCCTGGGTGCCGACGCCAATGTCGACGGCCACCACGTGGTGATCAGGGGGGTGGAAAACCTCTCATCGACTGACGTGTGGTCCAGTGATATTCGGGCCGGCGCCGGACTCGTGCTCGCTGGCCTGGTCGCCGATGGACAGACGACCGTGCACGATGTCCACCACATTGACCGCGGATACCCCAAGTTTGTCGAGCAGATCAACGAGCTCGGCGGCAAGATCGAGCGTTCGCTTGCGTAAGCGCATTTAAGTGACACCTTTAACGTGCGATTTACGCCCCGTACGCTGGGGATTTGTGTTGGTGTTTGGGTGTGTGTAACTTTATGTGAGTCAGCGAGACCGACAACGCCCCGCCAGACAGACTCCGCAAGGGAGTAAAGCTGGTGAGATGGCGGTCAGGAAAACGATCGCTGGCCGACATAAGAAAATATGGACTTCGGTCCGGTTGGGTCAAGGATTTGACTTTCGGATTGTGGTTTGTGTAGTGTCGACAAAGTCGCTTTTTACAGCTGCTGGGTGATTTGCCTGGTGGTGAGTGAATGTGCGTGTGTTG
>NZ_NSGK01000011.1:0-87042 GCF_002285085.1 Corynebacterium sp. NML 150383
TCACAAGCGATGCTACCGGCACACACCAACCACACAAAACGTGCAGCCAGCACAACACAGGCACGCAACCAATCCACAAACAAAAGTACATTGGCACACTATCGAGTTCTCAAACAACACACGCACACCAGACCAACCAGTCAAACATAACCAATCAGTGCTCGGCAGCGGAATACAACGTTACACACAAGGTAAACAAAAGTCAAAATCGAGGAAAACCTCAACCAAACTCAAGCAACCAAGCCCGCAACACTGTGAAATTATCTCGTTCCCTCCGAGCGACTCACTCGCTCTCGGCAACGAGGAACTACTTAACCACGAACAACACAAACACGCAAACCCCCAGCACACACACGGTTTTTAGCAACCCAATGCTTGCGTTAACGCAAAATTTCTAGCGGTTGATTCTTCAGCGGTGATCCCTCACGTGGCGCGCGCAGGAATATCTCGAATTGAAAACTTTAGGTGAACTGGCAAAAAGAAACACCCGCTGGCCATTGCCGACCAGCGGGCGTTCGCACTTCGGTGGAGCCGCCGGGAATTGAACCCGGGTCCTTCATCACCGCGCCAGGGCTTCTCCGTGCGCAGTCCGCGCGCTACCTCTGCTCGGCCCTCCGGATCAGGCGGACATGTCCGGATGATGAGCCCAGTAAGTGTGAAGTGTCCCTCCCAAAGGCCCACTCACAAGCCCGGGAGGCGAGTCCCCTAAGTCGATGCCAGGTACCGGGTCGGGGACGTCCCCGGCCTGACAGACTCGCGGTCGCTAGCTCTTAGGCAGCGAGGGCGAAGTCACGCTGAGAGTTCTTCTCTGCGTTTATTGGTTGCTGCGACGCTTACGGTGGTCTCCAGCCTGCACCGGCACGCTTCCCCTGGCTAAGTCGATGAAGTCGAAACCTGAATCGACCCCTTGTCAACTACGGGAACCGTAGGAGAAGTAACTCTACCTCTCCCCCTCTTCAACTGCAAGCACCCGGCGCCTATTCCAGGCCGGTCGGCGTGATCCGGAGGAAGTCCACCACCGCATCGGGGCCGGCGTCGACGGCGAGGCGCGCGGCCTTGGCCACCGAGGTCGCCGCCATCTTCGGGGCATCACCGTGCTGCGGAGCTGCGATCATGTCCGTGTTCGTTCGCCCGGGGTGCAAGGAGGTGACGCGGATGGCGCCGGCTTCTTCCAGGCGCAGCGCGTCGGTGAAGCCGCGGAGCGCGAACTTTGACGCGCAGTACGCGGAGTTTTCGGGAACACCGAAGAAGCCGGCGCCTGAGTTGATGGTGAGGAGGAGTCCACGTGAGCGTCGTAAAGCGGGCAGCAATTCCCTGGTGAGGGTGATGGGCGCGTGGACATTGACCTCCATGGACTCCCGCCACTGCGCCTCGGTGAGCTCGGCGAAGGGGGCCTTGTGCAGCACGCCGGCCGCGTGGACGAGCACGTCGACTTGCTCGATGGCGCGGGCGGCGCGAATGAGCGCCTCGGTATCGGTAAGGTCCACCTCGAAGGGTTCTGCGCTTGGCAGCGCGCGGACTACCTCGGAGGCGTCGCGCGACGCGCCCGCGATGATGTGGTGGTCCTTGCTAAGCTCCTCGGCGATCGCACGGCCGATGCCGCGGGACGCGCCGGTAATCAGTGCAGTCTTCATGGGCACCACCGTAGCGTTAAGCAGCTAGGCCTTGATTCCCTTGAACTTCCGGCCCAGGTCGCGGGCGATCTCGCGATCCTCGGTGCGACGCTTGATGGAACGCCGCTTATCGTAGTCCTGCTTGCCCTGCCCCAGGCCGAGCTCCAGCTTCGCGCGGCCGTCCTTGAGGTACAGGGACAGCGGGATGAGGGTGCGGTTGCCGTCGCGAATCTTGCCCTCCAGCGAGTCGATCTCGCGGCGGTGCAGCAAGAGCTTGCGGGTGCGGCGCGGCGGGTGGTTGGTCCAGTGGCCGCGCGAGTACTCGGGGATGTGCATATTGCGCAGCCAGACCTCGCCGTTATCAATGGTGGCGAAGGCCTCGACCAGCGAGACCTTGCCCTCGCGCAAGGCCTTGATTTCCGTGCCGTAGAGCACGATGCCAGTCTCCCAGGTGTCCAAGATGGTGTAGTCATGCCGAGCTTTCCGGTTGGTCGCGAGGACACCGGTGTTGCTCAGCTTCTTCTTTTTACTCTTCTTGGCCATAGGAGCAACAAGTGTACTACTTACGCACGTAAGAACGAAGTGCCACCTGCGCCGCCACCGCGCCGACGACCATGGCGCCGAGCCCCACGAGCGGCATGACGGTCCACACGGCGGAGTCCGGCACGCGCGCGATCAGCGACGACGAGTACAGGTCGCCCAGCATCGGATCGACGATGGAGCGCTTTGCCACCCACGTGAGAATCGTTGCCAGCACCGCGCCCACGAACACGGAGATCAGCGCCTCCAGCACGAACGGCGCCTGCGTGAACCAGCGGGACGCGCCGACCATGCGCATGATGCCGATCTGGTCGCGGCGGTTGAACGCGGCGAGCTGCACCATATTCACGATGAGGAAGATCGCCGCCAGCGCCTGCGCCGCGGCAACGGTGAAGGTCACGTTGCGGAACGTATCCATCGTGCCGGCGGCCTCGCGCACCGTGTCCGCCTGGTCCGTCACCACGGTCACCTGCGGCATCGACGAGATCTTCTCAATCGGTGAGGTATCCGCCGGATCCGCCAGGCGCACGTGCAGCGCCGCCGGCAGCGCGTCCGGGGTCGTTTCGCGCACCAGGTCCGGCTCGGACTCCTCGAACAGCTCCTTGAACCGCTCGTACGACTGCTCGCGAGAGCGGAACGTTACCTGCTCTACCCCGCTATCCCCCTGCAGCGCGTCGCGCACCTCCTTGCAGGCGTCGGATGAGCAGTCCTTGTCGTTTGCGGAGATGTCCTCGTCCAGCTCCACCATGACCTCGACGCGGTCCAGGTACAGGTCCTTCGTCTCGCTCGTCGCCTGCGAAATCAAGATGCCCGCTCCGACGAGCACCAGCGACAAGGCGGTCGTGATGATCAGAGCAATGGTCATGGTGACGTTGCGCCCCAGCCCGCGGAATCCTTCGCGGAAAATGAAATTCCAGTTCACAGCTATCCCCTCACGTTTCCGTACACGCCGTGCTCGTCGTCGCGCACGAGTCGGCCCAAATCGAGTTCCATCACGCGCTTGCGCATGTCGTTCACCGCGCGGGCGTTGTGCGTGGACATCACCACGGTGGTCCCCATCCGGTTGATGCGCGAGAGCAGCGCCAGGATCCCATCGGCGGTCGCAGGGTCGAGGTTGCCCGTGGGCTCGTCGGCAAGCATGAGCGCAGGCTTATCGACGAAAGCGCGCGCAATCGCCACACGCTGCTGCTCACCGCCAGACAGCTCGTGCGGCATGCGGTTCGCCTTGGCATCCAAACCGACTAGCTCGAGCGCCTCCGGCACCAGCTTTTTGATGCGCTCCTTCGATTTGCCAATCACCTCCAGCGCGAACGCGACGTTGTCGTACACGCTGAGCTTGGGCAGCAGGCGGAAGTCCTGAAAGACATAGCCGATGGACTGGCGCAGCTTGTTCACCTCTTTGCCGCGCAGCTCGTTGACGTGGAAGTCGTTGAAATAGATGTCTCCGGAAGAGACGTTCTCCTCCCGGATCATCAGCTGCAGGAAGGTGGATTTACCGGAGCCGGACGGGCCAATGAGGAAGACGAAGTCTCCGTCTCCGATCGTGAACGACACGTCGTCCAGCGCAGGCCGGGTCGACGTGGGGTAAACCTTGGTGACGTTGGAGAATTTGATCACCGGACCGACTTTACCTGTTACCGGTGTGACAGGTGAAGCCCCAGACCGCGCTTGCGCTGCGCAATCTGGGGCTTCACCCTCGCCCCGCGCGCCGCCTGCGAGCGACAACGCGCGAGTCTGTGAACTTGTTAGTCGTTCACGTAGAGGTACTGCTTGTTCACGAACTCATCGAGCGCGAACACGGACAGCTCGCGGCCGAAGCCGGAGCGCTTCACGCCACCGAACGGCAGCACGGCGGAGAAGTACTGTCCGAGGTTGACGTGGATCATGCCGGTGTCGATCTGGTCCGCGACCTTGATCGCACGGTCGGTGTCCTCGGAGAACACTGCGCCGCCCAGGCCCTGTCGGGAGTTGTTGGCCAGCGCCACCGCTTCATCCTCGGAGGAGACCTTGTAGATCTCAGCGACCGGGCCGAAGAACTCCTCGTAGTACTCGTCAGAGCCGACCGGGAGGTCGGTGAGCACTGCCGGGGAGTAGTACGCGGTGGTGTCGTCCAGCTCGCCGCCGGTGCGCAGCGTCGCACCCGCCTTGACGGCGCGCTTGACCTGGTCGTCCAGCAGCTCCGCGGCGTTGCGGGAAGACATCGGGTAGTACTCGTTCTCGCCCGGGTTGGACGGGTCACCCTTCTTGTAGGACTCCGCAATCTTCACCATCTCGTCGACGAACTCGTCGTAGATGTCCTCCATGACGATGATGCGCTTGTTGGAGGTGCACACCTGGCCCGCGTTCTGCACGCGCTTCGCCCACGCATCCTGCGCAGCAGTCTTGATGTCCGCGGAGTCAAGGATGACGTACGGGTCGGTACCGCCAAGCTCCAGGACGACCTTCTTCAGGTTCTTGCCCGCGGTCTCCGCGACCTTCGCGCCGGCACGCTCGGAGCCGGTCAGGGAGACGCCCTGAACGCGCGGGTCCGCGATGATGGTCTCGATCTGGTCGTGGGAGGCGTACACGTTGGTAAACACGCCGTCCGGCAGGCCCGCCTCCTTGAGGATCGCCTCAAACGCCGCGGCGGACTTCGGGGTGATCTCTGCGTGCTTGAGCAGGATGCAGTTACCGTTCATCAGGTTCGGGCCGGCGAAGCGAGCCACCTGGTAGACCGGGAAGTTCCACGGCATGATGCCAAGCAGGATGCCCAGCGGGAGGCGGCGGACAACTGCCTTGCCGCCCGGGACGTCGACCTTCTGGTCAGCGCAGTACTCGGCCGCGTGGTCGGCGTAGAACTGCAGGATGTCGCCGGAGAAGTCGGCCTCCCACTCGCCTTCCGGCACCGACTTGCCCATCTCCTCAGCCATGATCTTGGCCAGCTCGTTCTTCCGCTCCTTGAGCAGCTGCGCAGCCTTGCCGACGATCGCCGCACGCTCCTCGTACGACGTGTGACGCCAGGACTGGAACGCCTCGTCGGACTTGGCCAGGATCTCCTGCACCTGCTCGTCCGTGGGGTGATCGAACGTCTCGACGACCTCGTTGGTCATCGGGTTCTGTACGCGGTACGGGTTAGACATCGTGTCCTATTTTCCTCTCGTAGATTACTTTCTCGTACTGTTTGTGAACTCTACCACTACGCGCCGGGCCTGTAAGCCCCGTCGCCCATCTTCACGCCTTCGTCCTGGGACATGTAGGAGGTGTCCTGCGTGAGGGCGTCGAGAAGCGCCTGGTGGTTCTGCGCAACTTCCTTCTCCAGCGCTTCGGGGTTCGCGCGCAGCAGGTCGAATCGTTGCTGCACCAGCGGCAGGTCGAGCTCGACGAACGGGCGGGAAACGGGCTGCGGGACGTTGAACTGGTCCGCAATCTCGTCGCCGTGCATGAGTCGGGTCGCGGTGTACATCCAGTCATCGATGGACTCGTCCGGGAACGGCAGCATGGCCTTGACGTTGGTGCGGAAGCCGCTAAAGAGCGCGTCGATGAGGGCGCGGGACGCATCGTTCGGCTCGCCGTCGACGGCGTGGATCGCGTCGATCGTTGCCTGGGAGGCGTCGATGTCCGTCTCATTGTCCAGCAGGTCGGTCGGAATGCCGAGCATGATGCCCACGACTTTCCATAGGTAGAACAGGTCTTGCTCCTCCTCCACCGTCAGCCTGTAACCCAGGTTCCGCAGGTACGTGAACGCGATGTAGGTGAAGTCGAACCAGGTGCGGAGCATGTCGAACTCGCTGATCGGGCGGCCCCACTCCGCGTAGTCCAGCCCCAGCTGGCCCTGCACCCGGCGGACGTGGGCGTGCATCGCGCGCACCATGCCGGTGTGGACGAAGCTGACGTTGCCCGGTTTCAGCCCGTCCTTCAGGTAGACGGAGTAGATCCAGTTGGTGGTGTACGCCAGGCGGTGCACGGCGCCCTCCGTGAGCTCGCCGGTGTTCACCAGGACGTTTGCAATCGACGGGGTGATGTAGGTGTGGATCAGCGCGCCCGGCCCGAGCGACAGGTTCTGCGCAAGCACCGGGATCGCCAGCGCCGCCTGCTGTCCGCGCTCGAGGCGCTCCCAGTCGACGCCGTCGAGGGCCGCGTTCATGTCGTCGATAAGCGCCTTGACCTCGGGCAGCGTGGAATCGGTCGCCTCGCCGCGCGCGAGCGCCTCGCGCAGGTTCGGCATGATCTCCTTGCTCTTGTGGCCGCTGGTAAACAGCGCATCCGCAATGGGATCGGTCGCCCAAAACGCCTGCTCAAAGCGCTGCGCGCGGGCTTCGCCGAACTTAGCAGCGAATGCGTCACGGTCGCCGCGCGCCGACGGCCACTCGGAGCGGTCGTAGTGGTCGTGCGCGAGCGGGTTCTCAGTAAAAGTCTGGGTCATGGTGGGTCTCCTTGTGGTTGGGGCGGGCCGCGCGGGGTTAGCGCAGGCCTTCCTTGGATGTGTCGTGCAGCTTGTACTCGGCCTTGACGTCCGGGGCCTTCTCGGCCACGTAGTCCTCGATCTGCTGGAAAACGTCAGACCACGGCGGCTTGCCGTCTCCGGCCTTCTTGGCCTTCTTGGCCTGCGCGCCCGGCAGCTTGTCCAGCAGGCGGTAGATGACCGCCTCGGACTTCGCCTTGAGCAGGAATGCGATCTTCCAGTGCAGGTACGGGGTCCCTTCAAAGCGCGACCCCTTGACCATGAACTTCGTGTCCTCGTCGCCGATGATCAGCGACAGCGCGCCGAGCACCTGCCCCGGCATCTTCGGATCAAGGTCTTCCAGAATGCCCATGAGCGCGGTGGCAACACGCACGTGGTAATCGGAGGAGTAGCCGCCGTTGGCGTAGATGAAGTCGGTCATCTTGCGCATCTCGTCGCCCGTCTTCGGGATCAGGCGCTCCTCGGCGCCCATGAGGTGCAGGACCCACGCCCAGTACATGGCGACGTCGTCCCACTCTTCGCCCGTGTGTGGGCGTCCGAAGAACTCGTCCACGCCGATCGGCATGAGGGCGAACCAGCCTTCGCCGGAGACGAGGAAGGAGGAGCCGATCGGGCGACCGAACTCGTTGTAGTGCTCGGGACCCCACAGTTTTTCCAGGCCTCGGTTTGCCTGCGCGTGCAGCAGGCGCACGCGCACCGCTGCCTTGAGGCCGTCGCTGTAGCGGTCGAACACGCCCTTCTTGCCCAGGTCAACGAAGAACTTCACCGTCTCGATGATGCGAGTAAAGGACTCGATCTCAAACATCGCTGTCTCACCCGTCGCTGCGGAGGTACGGTCCTCCATCGTGGTGGCCCAGTAGGCGAATCCGATGGAGAGCAGCTCTGCCGACGGCGTCACGTTGTAGTAGGCGATGCGGCCACGCTCCGCGGCCTCAAGGTCGATCCACTCCGGGATGTTGTCTACCTCGGCGAAGAACTCCACGAGCTCCGGCGACGGGTCGGCCACCGTGTCGATTCCGCTGTTGAGCGCCTGCTCGAAGTCCGCGCGGGACTTCTCGGCGCCATCGCGCTTAAACGCCTCCGCCAGCTTCGAGCCGGTCTCGTCGGTCTGCCACATGTGGTCATCCAGCAGCTTGGTCTGGAAGCTGTCGTAGCCCTCCCAGGTGTCGGCCACCGTGTGCCACCGGTCAAAGAGGTTGTGGCGCAGCTTCGACCAGCCGGGGCGCTTCACGCGACGTTTCGGCGCCGGCCGCAGCGGCATCCCGTCGCGGTAGAAGTAGCGGAAGTCCTCGTAAGGGTTGTCCGACATGGGGAGAATCTCCGGGCGCACCGGATTTTGATACTGATGCTCCTCGCGGACATCTGTGCTGGCAGTCATCGTCATCCCGTTTCTCTGCACTCTTGCGCCGCCCCTCACGGGCGGCTGGGTTGGTTCGCTTGCCGCAAATAGAGTGATAGTAACCGCCTTCCACCCTCACATGTTACCTATCCGATAGTCATGCAGTGGTGTATTGCCGGTCACTTTTTGCGTGGTTTTATACTATCCATTACAGAACGGGCCCGGCAACCAATTTGGCGCCCTTTTTGGATTACACATTTTCTATTCGCTTTTCGACGGAGTCCACCATGGGAAACGACACTGGCATCGGCAGATTTGCAGCGTTTTTTGGAGGAAAAAAGAAGAAAGCAGACCCAAACGCGGCCGACCGAGAAGCCGCACTGGAATCCCGGCGCGCCACGAAGTCGGAACGACGCGGTAGCGGAGACATCATCGAACTCACCGTCACCGGTGTCGAGCGGGCACACGAGATCGCGCTCATCACGTTCACAACCACCGACGGCGCCCCGCTTCCTGGGTACGAGCCCGGCTGCCACGCAGACTTTCTCCTGCGCACCCCAGACGGCGAGGAACTCGTGCGCCAATTCTCCCTCTTCCCCACCCACCACCTGGGCGACAAGGAGGGGGCCTACGGCGTTGAGGTCAAGCGCGAAGCCGGTTCCAAGGGCGGCTCTGCGGCAATCCACCGCATCGAGGTCGGCGACACCCTCCGCATCCGCCCGCCCCGCAACAATTTCCCCCTGGCCAAAGACGCGAAGCGGTCTGTGCTCGTCGGTGCCGGGGTGGGCATCGCCCCAATCTTCTCGCTGGCGCGAGAGCTCCAAATGCAAGATGCCGACTACTCGGTGCTGTATTTCGCTTCAAGCGAGGAGCGCGCGCTGATGCGCCACCTCATTGACACCTATCTGCACGGCCGGACCAAGAGCATCTTCGCTTCGGGCGAACGCGACAAACAGGCCGGCTACATCAGGGAAGCGCTCGCGACTTCAGCGGTCCCGGCGAAGGACACACACTTGTACGTGTGTGGGCCACACGGCTTCATGGACGGTGTCATCGAAACGGCGTCGGCCACGCTCCCCCGGGACAACATCCACTTCGAGACCTACCGCCCCACCAAGGAAACTCTCGCCGGGAACCATGACGCCGACGGCGCTTTCGACGTCATTTTCAATGGCGAGACGTACCACATCCCCGAGGGCGAATCCGTCCTCGACGTCTTCGAGGACGAGGACGTGCCCATCCTGTCCCAGTGCGCGGAAGGCACGTGCGGCACCTGCGTAATGCGCGTTGTCGACGGCACCCCCGACCACCGCGACAGCATCTTCACCGAAGAGCGCCACGAGAAGGGCGCATTCACCACCTGCGTGTCACGCTCGCTCTCCCCCACGCTCACGCTCGAGCGCTGGCGACAGACCCCATAAACAAACCTGAGAAAACTGCGCAATGCGCAGTTTTCTCAGGTTCTAGGCGGCGAGCCGTTCTTCAGCTACAGGAACTGCTGCAAGGCCGAGCCTGCAGCAAAAGCAACGACGCTGAGCACGGTGACGATCACACCGATAATGATGCCTGCCTGCTTCCACCCGTCCATGGGCTTGCGACTTGTAGTCCTTCCTACCCTTGCAAGCACTGCATGTGAGCTTGACGGACGGGATGCCGCCAGTGCGTTCGGGGGGAATCGTTAGAGCAGTCGAACCATTGCCACGCCAACCAGCACGATGGCCAGCCCCGCGAGTCTGAAGGGCGTGGGCATTCCTTTTGAGCCGCCACCGATGCCGAGCGACTCGAGCACCTGACCACAGATGATCATGCCAACCAGCGAGCCGATGACGGTAGTGCCGGCGCCCAAGAGAGGCGACAAACTCGCGCCGCCAAAGACAAAGAGGGCGCCCAGCACTCCCCCGAGCCACATCCACCACGGCCCCGGGGCGACGCCTGAAGCCACGGCGCGACGAGGGGCTGGAATCAGGAGGACCATGGCGAAGAGCAGGATGAGGCCGACGGCGAGCGAGATCTGCCCGGCCTGGATCGGGCTGTGCAGCACTTTGCCCAGGTAGCCGTTGACCGCGGTCTGGGTCGCAGAGCCCATGCCCATGAGGACGCCGAAGCCGCGCAGCAACCAGGCGCGGAGCCCCCGGGCGGTGCCGCGCAGCGGGACTCCGCGCCCGATCTCCAGGACCATCGCGATGCCGAAAAGCACGAGCAGCGCGCCCAGGAGCCTGAGTGGTCCGACGGGGGTTTGGGGGTAGCGGAAGAGCCCGGTGGCGTCGATAAGCAGCCCCATGAGCACTTGCCCCAGGATGGGAAGGATGGTGGTTTGGACGGCGCCGAGCTCCGGAAAGAGCACGATGTTGCCGGCGATGAACATCACGCCCATAAAGCCACCGAGCCACACCCACCACGGCTCAGACGCGGCGAGTGCCAGGTCCGGGACCAGGGTGCGTGTGGCAAAAAGCGCGATGACGCAGGACGCGGCAACTGCAAGGATGAACGAAAGGAATGTTGCGCCAATCGGCGATCCCACGCTTTGCCGAAGCCGGGTATTAATCGCGGTTTGCACGGGGACGATCGCCCCGACCATCATGGCCACGACGACCAACATTCTGTGCCCTCCTTACAGGCGCTGCGAGGTGTTACTCCTCAGTGGGGATCTCGTTGACTGACTCGAGGACCTTCGCCACGTAGCCGGTGTTGATGTCACCGCTGCGGAACTGCTCGCTGTTGAGCAGGTAGGCCTGGAACGGGCCGGTGGTGACAACGCCGTCGACGGTCAGCTCGTCGAGGGCGCGCAGAGTGCGCTCGATCGCTGCGTCGCGGTCCTCCGCCCAGCAGATGAGCTTGCCCACCATCGAGTCGTAGAACGGCGGGATGGTGTACCCAGACTCGATGTGCGTGTCCATGCGCACCCCGAACCCGCCCGGCGCGCGGTAGTTTTCGATCTTGCCCGGGCGCGGCGCGAAGTTCTCATTCGGGTCCTCCGCGTTGATGCGGCACTCGATGGCGTGGCCGCGGATCTGCACATCGTCCTGGGTCAGGCGCAGCTTCTGCCCGGAGGCGATGCGCAGCTGCTCCTGGATGAGGTCGACGCCGGTGATCATCTCGGTGACTGGGTGCTCCACCTGGATGCGGGTGTTCATCTCGATGAAGTAGTACTTGCGCTCGATGTTGTCGAACACGAACTCCACCGTGCCGGCGTTCTTGTAGCCGACCTCCTTGCAGAGGTTGATCGCCGCTTCCTGGAGGCCGGCGCGGAGCTCGTCGTCGATCGCAGGCGACGGGGCTTCCTCGATGAGCTTCTGGTTGCGGCGCTGCGAGGTGCAGTCGCGCTCACCGAGCGCAATCGCGTTCTCGCCGTCCGCAAGCACCTGAATCTCGATGTGACGGATGTCTGTGAGGAAGCGCTCGATGTAGACCGACGAGTCGTTGAACGCGGACTGGGCCTCGTTCATGATCTCGTTGAGGTCCTTCTCCAGCGTGTCCTCGGACTCCACCACGCGCATACCTCGGCCACCGCCGCCGGCCGCCGCCTTGATCAGCAGCGGGAAGCCGGTCTGCTTGGCCACCTCGAGCGCCTCATCGAACTCGGTCACGACGCCGTCGGAGCCGGGCACCGTCGGCACGCCCGCGCTCTGCGCGATACGCTTCGCCTCAATCTTGTCGCCCATCCGGCGGATGTGCTCCGACGACGGGCCGACGAAGCCGATCTCCTCGTCCTCGACCATCTTGACAAAGTCGGCCTTCTCGGAGAGGAAGCCGTAGCCGGGGTGGATCGCGTCGACTTTGTACGCCATCGCGGCGGAGACGACGAGCTCCGGGCTGTTGTAGCTCTTGGCGGCGTTCGCCGGGCCGATACACACGGCCTTGTCCGCTTCCTTCACAGGAAGCGAGTCGCGGTCGCCCTCGGAATATGCCAAGACGCTCTTGATACCGAGCTCCTTGCAGGCACGGATGATGCGAAGTGCGATCTCACCGCGGTTGGCAATGAGTACGCTCCCCAACAACTCAGACATTGGGACTCCTCACCTTTCTAGGGGTTGTGGGTGTGCTTACTTGGGCTCGATGATCATGATGGTCTGGCCGTGCTCGACAGCCTCCTCGTTCTCCACAAGGATCTGCTTGACGGTGCCGGCGACCTTCGCCTCGATGTTGTTCATCAACTTCATCACCTCGACGATGCACAGCACCTGGCCGACCTCAACCTCGTCACCAACCTTCACAAACGGGTCAGCGCCAGGCTTCGGAGCCGCGTAGTAGGTGCCCACCATCGGCGCGGTGATCTCGACGCCGTCGGCCGGGGCCTCGGACGCAGCCGGTGCCGGAGCGGGTTCCGGAGCCTTCGGTGCGGGCGTTTCCTCCACGGCCGGTGCAGCTGGTGCCGGAGCGGGTGCAGCCGGTACAGCCTCGGGCGCTGCCGGGGCCGGAGCAGGGGCAGCCTTGAGGTGGCTCAGCCCGCCGGGGGTCTTGGAAAGGGCGAGCTCGATGTCTCCGTACTTGATGCTCAGCTCTTCGATGTCGCCGGACTGGTTGACCCAATCCAGGAGGGACTTCAGCTCGTTGAAGTTGGTGGTCTCAGACATGGTTACTTGTCTCCTTTTTTGGTGAGGTTGATTTCGAGGTCGTCGGTCTTGAGGTGGAACTCGCCTGAATTAGTGGTGTCGTAGATCTTTTGGACCAGCTTGGTCAGCTCGCCGCCAGGCACGCCTTCGCCCTGGCCGGCGCGCCCCTCGGCGACGAAGCGCTTCATCTCGTCCACGTTGTTGCCCGGGATGTTCGCGCGCAGCAGGATCGTGTCGATGTCGTCGTCCGGGTACTGCTCCTTGAGCGCGGGAAGTGCCGGCTCCAGCTTTGGACGGCCTTCCTTGATCTCGGCCGAGCCGTTCGCCTTAATCTTCTCCAGCGCATCCGGGTCGATCGGCGCGAGCGGCTCGCCGTAGTGGCCGAGTGCGTACTTCTTGATCTCGTTAGGCACCACGGAGTAGCGCTCGCCGGAGATCACGTTCATCACGGCCTGGGTGCCCACGAACTGCGCAAACGGAGTAATCATGATCGGGAACGCGAGCTCCTCGCGCACGCGCGCGGTCTCGTAGAGCAGGTCCTCGAAGCGGTCGGACAGCCCGGCGGTCTCCAGCTGGGACTCAAAATTGGTGAGCATGCCGCCCGGCAGCTGGTGCATGTAGTGGACGCCGTCGAAGGCACGGGGCTTGCCGACGGGCTTGTCCTCCCGGTCAGCGATCTCCTGGATCTTCTTGCTCACGTTGTCCACGCGCTCGTCGTCAATGTTGATTGTGTAGCCGAGCGCGCGCAGGTCACGGGCGAGCGCCTGGGTCGCGGGCTGGCCCTGGCCGTTGGCCAGCGGCGCGGTCGAGGTGTGGATGGAGTCCACTCCGAGCTCAGCGGCGTAGATGTAGGTCAGTGGCGACAGACCGGTAAGCGAGTGGGTGTGGACCTCCAGCGGTAGGTCGTTCCCAATCGCACCGCGGATCGCCGGGATCAGCGTCTTCATCCGGTCCGGGGTGAGCAGACCACCAGCATCCTTGAGCATGATGCGGTCGACGTCGGTGCGCTCCACCAGCTCCTGGGCCTTGTCAATGTAGAGCTGATCGGTGTGCACGGGGCTGAGGCAGTAGGACAGACACCCGTAAGTCTCCGCGCCGAGCTCCTTAGCCAGGATCAGCGTGTCGGCGATGTTGTCGATGTCATTGAGGCCATCGAACGCGCCGATGACGCGGAAACCGTTGGCGTACAGGCGCTCGACCCACGCGTGGATGACGTCGTCGGGCAAGAAGTCGAACGACGCGAGGTTGCGGGAACGCACCATGGCACGGAACTTGGTACCCGGCGCCGCGTTCTCGTGGACCAGGCGAACACGCTCCCAGGGGTCCTCCCTGAGGTAGCGCACGGGCACGTCGAACTGGATCGGCGCGACGAGGTCCACGTGCTCGAAGCCCGCGTTGGTGATGTCGTCGAGCATCTCCAGCATGTGCTCGGTGCGCATGCGCGTCGCCCAGATGGACTGGTGGGCGTCGCGAAGCGTGGTGTCGATGATCTTGATCTCGCGCTCGCTGTCCGCAGGGCGACCACCCGCGGCGAGAATCTCGGCGAGACTTTCTGTGCTGAGTTCCTCTGGTTTGAGAGCAACCATATTTTCCTCCTTAAAAACACCAGAATCGGGACTGCCTTTGAACTTTGGCCCGCTCAAGACGTGTGTTTCCGGTGCGCTCATTGTAAGCACTTCAAAGTGTGATGTGCGACGAGTTTTTCGGAATATCGCATATATCCCACTATTTCCCGTAGTGAAGCCCTAAGTCACTTCCCCCGAAAGTGGTGCGTAATATGCACGCGGGTTCGCTATGCGCACATTTGCACGCCAACGGCGACACCCCAACCGAGCCCACTACCTGGACAAACGCTTTCATTGTGAATCGGAGCACAAATTCTTTTTGGTGAGACCCAGGTTCCCCACCCCTAATGAGTGACCTGGATTATAGTTTCTGCTCACACCCATACAACCCACAGACTAGGGAGGCCTCGTGTCAACCACCCAGACCCAGCCCGTGGCAACGGAGCACCATCCGGACCACGAGTACCCCGCAGACCGAAAGTCGCTCGGCGCCAGCCTCATCGGCCAAGTCCTCGAGTGGTTCGAGTGGAGCTCCTACGCTGTCTTCGCCCCGTTCATCGCGGCGGCGATGTTCCACAAAGCGGACCAGACCTCCGCCCTGCTGGCCACCTTCGGCGTTTTTGCCGTCGGCTTCCTCGTCCGCCCGCTCGGTGGCATCGTTTTCGGGCACATCGCGGACCAGAAGGGCCGGAAGGCGGTCCTCATGATCACCATCATCATGATGGCGGTCGCATCTGTGCTCATCGGCTTCCTCCCGTCCTACGACACCATCGGTATCTGGGCGTCGGTCGGCCTGCTCCTCATTCGCGTCGCCCAGGGCTTCGCCCACGGCGGCGAGTCCGCGGCCGCCAACAGCTACATCCCCGAGATCGCCCCGCCGTCCAAGCGCGGCAAGTGGGGGTCGCTGGTCTACGTCTCCATCTTCGGCGGCTCCGTGATTGCTTACGTCATCGGCGGCTGCATCTCACTCGTGCTCAGCGACGAGCAAATCGGCGCCTGGGGCTGGCGCATCCCCTTCTGGATCAGCGCCCTGGCTGCCATCTTCGCCCTGTACATGCGCCGCCACATGAAGGAGTCCGACCACTTCACCGAGCTCGATGAGGCAGTGGCCAACGAGGACGACGACCGGCGCGCGCACGAGGCCGTGGAGCAGCGCGTCAACCACCGCCCCGTCGTGGTCAACGTCCTCCTGGTCATCGGCATGGTCTCCGGCGTGACCGCCGCCCACTACACCTGGACCTCGTACGTCTCCACCTACGCCATCTCACAGCAGGGCATGTCCACGCAGGGTGCCTACTGGGTCACCGTGGTGGCGCAGGCGATCGGCCTGATCGCCCTGCCGATGTGGGGCTCGCTGTCCGACAAGATCGGCCGCAAGCCCGTCATGTACACCTTCGCCATCCTGTTGGCCCTCCTGCAACTGCCGCTCATGGGCCTTATCGACGCCCGCCCGTGGACCCTCCTCGTCGCGTCCACCCTCGCGATCATTGCCGTGGCCGCCGGCGGCGCGCTGCTCGCCCCGGTCATGTCGGAGGTCTTTCCCACCGACCAGCGCACGCGCAGCATCGGTCTCGCCTACTCCATCTCGGTGGCCGTGTTCGGCGGCACCGCGCCCTACATCTTCCAGTGGTTCGTGGCCCACGACCTGTCGTGGGCGTCCGGCACCTACGTGATCGCGATGTGCATCCTGACGCTGATCAGCATGTACATCTTGCCGGAGACGAAGGGCATCGACCTCCGCCACGCGTAGGAGCTACTCCTCGCCCTGCTCCTGTGCCTTGCGCCACCGGATGCCGGCCTCGAGGAAGCCATCGAGGTCCCCATCCAGCACCTTCTGCGGGTCTCCGACCTCGTAGTTGGTGCGCAGGTCTTTCACCATCTGGTACGGGTGCAACACGTAGGAGCGCATCTGGTTGCCCCACGACGCGTTGCCGCCCGCGCCCAGCGCATCCAGCTCCGCCTTCTCTTCCTGCCGCTTCTTTTCCAGCAGCTTGGACTGCAAGACGTTGAGCGCCGAGGCCTTGTTCTGAATCTGGGACTTCTCGTTCTGACAGGTCACCACGATCCCGGTGGGGATGTGGGTGATGCGCACCGCCGAGTCGGTGGTGTTCACGCTCTGCCCGCCGGGGCCGGAGGAACGGTACACGTCGACCCTGATGTCCGAGTCCGGGATGTCAATGTGGTCGGTCCGCTCCACCACCGGCAGGACCTCGACTTCCGCAAACGAGGTCTGGCGGCGCCCCTGATTGTCAAAGGGGCTGATGCGCACGAGACGGTGCGCACCCTGCTCGACGGAGAGCTGGCCGTACATGTAATCGCCGTGGACGGCGAAGGTGGCCGACTTGATGCCCGCCTCCTCCGCGTAAGAAATGTCGTAGACGTCCACCTTGTGGTCGTTCTTCTCGGCCCAGCGGACGTACATGCGCATGAGCATCTCCGCCCAGTCCGCAGCGTCCACGCCGCCCGCGCCCGAGCGGATGTTCACCACGGCCTCGCGCGCGTCGTACTCGCCCGAGAGCATGGTCTGCACCTCGAGCGATTCCACTCGCGCCTCCACGTCCTCCAGCTCCTCCGCAGCCATGGAGGGATCCCCCTCTTCTTCCGCGAGTTCGACCATGACCGGGAGGTCGTCGATACGCGTGCGCAGCGACGTCACCTTGCGCAGGCGCGCCTGCACGTTGGAGAGCTCCGAAGTGACCTGCTGCGCGTGCGAGGGGTCGTCCCAAAGTGAGGGGTCGGCAGCCTGCTGCTCAAGCTCGCGGATGCGCACGCCCATCTCCTCGAGGTCCATCACCTTTTCAATGGTGGTGAGCTTCAAGTCGAGGTCGGCGATGCGCGTCTGAGTCTCCGGTTGCATAAGAGCGCAGTCTAGTCGAGGAGCAATGCGGCAGCCCCGGTCCCCCGCGCCAAACCGCGATGCCGTGGATAATGGGCCGCATGACATCCACCGCACAGTTCATTGAGGCCCACCGCGAATCCGACGACGCCGCGCTCGCCGCCGCCCTGGTCAAGCACGCAGGCCAGCTCGCGCTGCGCATGCGCGAGGAGGGCCTGACCACCGACTACAAGACGTCAGTGTCCGACGTGGTCACTGAGGCCGACCGCGCCGCGGAGGCGTTCGTGGCGGAGGCGCTCGCTGCGCTCCGTGCCGACGACGGCGTGGTTGGAGAAGAAGGCGCGGCCCGCGACTCCGCAACCGGACGCACCTGGGTCATCGACCCGGTCGACGGCACCTACAACTTCTCGCAGGGCTCGGACTACTTCTGCTCTGCCATCGCGCTCACGGATGCAGCGGACACGGAACGGGTGCGCCTCGGCGCCGTGCACCGCCCCGCCACAGACACGACGTGGCTGGCCAACCAGGGCGTGCTGACGGTGAACGGGGAGCGTGCGGAGGGGTTGGCGGGGGCGTCGATAAGCGAGAAAGCCCTGGCCACGTACCTGCACCCCACGTACATGCGCGAGGACGCCGTGCGCGACGTGTGGTTGCGCGCGGTGCGCGACGCGGCGACGATCCGGATGTGGGGCGCCGGCTCGATTGACCTGGCCACCGTGGCTGCGGGGCAGATCGGCGGGTGGCTGCAGCACTCCGTGGCGGATTGGGATTGGCTGCCAGGCAAGGCGCTGGTGGAGGCGGCGGGCGGCGTGGCCCGCAAGGTGGATGCGGGCGGAGTGACATGGTGTGTGGCGGGAAATGCCCAGATTGTGCAGGACATCACTACTAGACTTGTCGGTCATGAGTAATTTCGCCGACGACCTCGCCCTCGCCCTCGAACTGGCCGACGCGGCCGACGCGCTCACGCTCGCGCGCTTCGAAGCCTCTGACCTGCGGGTGGAGTCCAAACCGGACATGACGCCCGTCTCCGACGCGGACCTCGCCGTGGAGGAGGCGCTCCGAGCGGAGCTTGCGGAGTCGCGGCCGGCGGACGCGGTGCTTGGCGAGGAGTTCGGCGGCGAGGTGGCGCTCGAGGGCCGCCAGTGGGTCATCGACCCGATCGACGGGACGAAGAACTTTGTCCGCGGCGTGCCCGTGTGGGCGACCCTCATTTCGCTGCTTGTGGACGGCGAACCGGTCGTCGGCGTCGTTTCCGCCCCCGCCCTGACCCGCCGCTGGTACGCATCGGCCGGCGGCGGCGCGTGGCGCACGTTCAACGGCGGCGAGCTCACGCGACTCGAGGTCTCCGGGGTGCGCTCGCTTGCCGACGCCTCCCTCGCCATGTCCTCCCTCGCCGGTTGGCGCGAACGCGGCCTGCTGGAGAAGTTCATCGGCCTGACGGAGCAGACCTGGCGCCTGCGCGGCTACGGCGACTTTCTCAACTACTGCTTCGTCGCGGAGGGAACGGTGGACATCGCCGCCGAACCGGAGGTGTCCCTCTGGGACCTCGCCGCCCTGTCGGTGCTGGTCACGGAGGCCGGCGGGCAGTTTACTTCTCTGTCCGGCGAGGACGGCCCACACGGCGGCGACGCGCTGGCCAGCAACGGCGCGCTCCACGACGCGGCACTCTCGGCGCTGCGCTAGGTTACGGCAGGCGGAACCCGTTGCTCAGGTCCGCAAGGATCGCGTCCATGCGGGCGGCGCTGGTGGGCGCGTAGATCGGCCCCTGCAGCGGGGTGGTGCACTGCACGTCGAACGGCGCGGGGAACAGGCCTCCGTTGATCATGCCGACGAGGCGGTCGTCCGTGTACAGGGGCGCACCGGAGTCGCCCTGCATGGCGCAGACCTGGTTCACGTTCTGCACGTTCCAGTCCGACCAGGTGATCCCACAGGTCTCACCCGAGGCGACGCCCTTCTTGCACACGTTTTTGCCCGGCTTCACCGGCGCGGAGCCGAGGTGGTTGATGGTCACGCCATCGTAGGAGCGGGTGACTTCGGCGTTGGAGCCGAGCTCGATGAGCGCGTAGTCCAGGTGCTCGTTGACCTTGACGATGTTGCCGGAGTGTCCCACCTGCCAGGAGTCCGCCGAGGAGACCGGGTCTCCGACCTTGCCGCAGTGCCCCGCGGTCAGGGCGTACTTGTTGCCGTGCTCGCCGTAGCCGGCGACGGCGACGGTGCACATGACCTCGTGGTCGCCCTCGCCCACGTAGATCGGGGTGCCGGGGCCGTACAGGGAGTTACCGCGCTGCAGGGCCTCGTTGGACTCGCGAGGGATACGCGGTGCGTCGTGGAACGAGCCGGGTACGCGGTGCAGCACGTAGTCTGCGAACGGCTTGCCGGCGAGTACCTTCGAGATTGCGTCGTCGTGCCAGGAGTAGTTCGGGTCGATCGGCGCCGGTTGCGGTGCAGGCGCTTCACCGGCGTTCGCGGGCGCAACGGGCAGCGCGGCGACGGCGAAAGCGGTGATCAGGGCGGCGATACGACGACGAATCATGGGCATTCTTCCTACATAGACCACAACAGCAACTCCCGTATACATTGCCATGTTTTTGCCCCAATTTCCTCATTTACCACATCAAAGGTGGGAAGTGCCCGGCTAGCATGTCCCCATGACGAATTCTTTTGCACTCACTGGACCGTTTGCGCAATTCGAGTCCAGCTTGAACGCCACCCGCGACGAGCGCGAAGCGCTGTACAAGTGGTTCCACCAGCACCCCGAGCTCTCTCTGGAAGAGCACCAGACGAGCGCCCGCATCGGCGAAGAGCTGGAAGCCGCCGGCTTCACCGTCGTGCCGGTGGGCGCCACCGGCAAGGTCGGCATCCTCACCAACGGCGAAGGGCCGACCGTGTGCTTCCGCGCCGACTTCGACGCCCTGCCGCTCTCGGAGGAGACCGGCCTGGAGTACTCGGCCGACCCCGCGCTCGGCGCCGCCCACGCCTGTGGGCACGATATGCACACGGCGGCCTTGCTCGCGGCGTCGACAATGCTTGCGCAGCACACTGACGCCTGGTCGGGCACGCTCCTCGCGCTGTTCCAGCCCGGCGAGGAAACCGGCGCCGGCGCGCGGGACATGGTGGAGCACGGCCTGGCGGAGAAGGTGCCGACCCCGGACGTGGTGCTGGGCCAGCACGTCGGCCCGATGATTCCCGGCTACGGGATGGGCGCGCTCGCCGGGCCGGTGTGTTCCACGTGCGTGCAGACCAAAATCACCATCCACGGCACCGGCGCGCACGGCTCGATGCCGGAGAAGGGGGTGGACCCCGTGGTCATCGCGGCGCACGTGATCACCCGCCTGCAGACCATTGTGTCGCGCGAGATCGCCCCGCAGGAAATGGGCGTGGTGACGGTGGGCGCGATCCACGCCGGCGAATCCCCGAACACGATCCCCGCCACCGCCGAGCTGTCCGTGAGCACCCGCGCGTTCACCACCGAGGTCAGCGACCGCCTGAACAGCGCCATCCGGCGCATCGTCCGCGCCGAGTGCGCGGCGGCAGGCGCGACCACGGAACCGACGTTTGAGATTGTCGGCGGGGCGCCGGAGTTCTCCAACGACGAGGCCATCGCCGAGCAGGTGATGGCCGCGTTCCGCGAGCAGTTCGGCGATGTGGTCGGCGACTTCGGCCGGCTGTGCGGTTCCGAGGACTTCCCCACCATTGCCAACGCGTTCGGCGCGCCGTACTTCTACTGGTTTGTGGGCAGCAGCTCGGACATCAACTCCGCCCCGTCCAACCACTCCCCCTTCTTTGCGCCTGACCTGCAGCCCACGCTCGACCAGGCCACCCGCGCCATCCTCGTCTCGGTCTCGCCCTGGCTGATGCGGTAAGCAGCTGGTAAAAGTGAGGCCCATGCAACGACTACTCGTCCCCGACCTTGCCCGTGGCACAGCGCTGCTCGGCATCGCTCTCGCCAACGGCTCGCTATTTTGGATGATCAATCAGCACTCGCAGCCGGAGTCAGGCCCCGGGTGGAGTGTCGGCGGGGTGCAAGAGGGCTCGCTTATCGACGCCGCGTTGGCCCTCTTCGCCGCCCTCTTCGTCCACTCCCGCGGCCTGCCCATGTTTGCCACGCTGCTTGGCTTCGGCTTCGGGCTTGTCGTCTCCAGCCTGTACCGGAAGCAGTACCCGGTCGGTGAGGCGCGAAAGGTCCTGGCCCGACGTTACGGCGCGCTCGCGCTTTTTGGCCTGGCCCACTTGTGCCTGCTGTTCTTTGGCGACATCATGACCATGTACGGCTTCGTCGGGCTGCTGCTTTCGGTGATGTTCACGCTCTCGACGAAGGTGCTGCGCATCATCTCGTACTCCTGCCTCGGCCTCTACATCCTTTTCACTTCATTCGTTGGCGTATCCGCGGCGTTAATCCCTGAGGTGGCTAAGGAGATGGGTGGGAACAATGTGCTCAATGAAGAATTTGGGAGTTTTGGCACCTACTTCACCAACAACCTCGCCAACGCGGCAGAAATGCTGCTGTCCACCCCGTTTATCCTGCTTGAGCTTGTCCCCTTGGCCACCATCGGCTATGTGTGGGCGAAGGAAGGCGTGCTGGTCAACACCAAGCAGCACGCACGCACGCTGTGGACGTGGACGATCCTGGCCGGGGTCATCATGTTGGCCATCGGTCTGCCCTGGGGGCTGGCCGCCATTGGCGTGCTCAATCCCGAGTTGGAGTCGAGCCTGCACCTGCTCAACTCGTCGTGGGGTTCCTTGACCGGCCCGGGGATCCTCGCCGCGCTGACGCTGCTCACGTCGCGCCTGAACAACGCGGCACCCACCTGGACTTACCCGCTCGTCGCGTTGGGCAAGCGCTCGATGTCCGGCTACCTGGCACAGACCATCTTCTTTATCGTGTTAGTGTACCCGTTTAGCCTGGGCATCGGCCAGGATTGGACTATCAGCGGTAAGCTCGGCCTGAGTGCTTGCGTGTGGCTGGCCACCGTCGTGCTCGCCACGGTGCTCGAGGCAGCCGGTAAACAAGGTCCGTTCGAGTGGGCACACCGCCACGTTTCCTACGGCAAGGCAGGAAGGATTGCACCGCACCGTGATCGTGCTGAAATCGCTGGATGAGATGACCCCGCGCGAGGTCCACGCGCTGTACAAGCTCCGCGTCGACGTGTTCGTCGCCGAGCAGAATTGCCCGTACAACGAGATCGACGCGCAGGACGCGGACCCGTCGACCACGCACCTCCTCGCGCTGACTGCAGTCGGCGAGCTCGCCGGCTGCGCCCGGGTGTTCCCCACCGAGACCGGCTCGCGCTTCGGCAGGTTCGTCGTCGCCCCGGCGCACCGCGGCACCGGCCTCGGCCCCGAGATCGTGCGCACCGGGATTGAGTACACCACCCGCTGGCCGGGCGACCTGATCATCGAGGCCCAAGCCGGCCTGGTTGGCTACTATTCCCGCTACGGACTCGTCGCGGAGGGCGACGAGTTCCTCGACACCGGCATCCCCCACCGCAGGATGCGCCTAGCGCGCTAAGCGCTCCCCTGGTTGAACTCGCGCAGGGTCAAGGACGCGTCGCTGCGCAGCGGTGCCTGATAGCTTTCCGCCACGAACCTGCTCCCGTCCCGAAACACGAAGTGCAAGTCGGGGCCGTCCTCCAGGATGCGAATCCACCCCTCCGAGACCATCGCATGGCACGACGAGCACAGCGGCAGCAGATTGTGCAGGTCCGTGGCGCCCCCGTCCGCCCAGTCGTGAACGTGGTGGACCTGAATGAACCTCGTATGGTCGCACCCGGGCATGGCGCAGCGCCCGCCCCACATGGTCATCAGCGCGTTGAGCTGCCCGTCCGTGGCCAGCCTCGACGCCCTCGACGTGTTGAGAATCAGGCCGTCCTTGTCCACCGTGTTCACGCGCACCATGGCGTTCGCCACGGCGTGCGCCACGCTTGCCGACGCCGCCGCGCCCCCAACCGGCAAATAGGCCCCGCCGTCAACCGTGGTCACGATGTTGACGTGCGCACCCGGGGCACGTAGCGGGTTCTTCGGGCGCGAGCGCACGACATTCACCATCCCCATGAACGCAGCGAGCATCACCTTGCCCGTAGGCATCCCGATCCCGGACGAGGTGGGCAGGTCCTCCAGCTCCTCCTCGACCGCGTCCCGGTTGACCGCATCCTGCAGGTCAACGTCGTGGTAGGCCAGTTCCCCGATCTTCAGCGCGGCCGCTACCTGCGCGCCTTCCATCGGGCTGAGGTCGGCCCACAGTCCGAAGCGTCCGTTCTTGCGCTCCGCAATCCGCACGTACGAGGACCGTGTCGGGGCATCCTCGCCGTCGTCCCTGTCCAGCAGCGCAAGCTCCGCCTCCAGCTCGTGGTAGCCGTGTTTCCGTGCCATCTCCACGAGCGTCGACTCGTCGTTCTTCTTCAGGTACGGGAGGAGCAGGCGCACCTTGGAGTAGTTCACTGCGCCTTCTTGGAATGCTTCCGCGAGCAGGTGGTACGTGGTCAGCTCACGAGCGACGCGCACATACTCGTGCGCTGTGGTCTGCGAGATCCCCAGCCGCCGCACCAGCCACCCCGCGGTCGTCCTCGCCCCGCATCGACGAGCCAGCCGCAGCGAATCAAAGATGCCAATCTGGTGCAGCAATTGCGCTTTACAGGTGGTGATCCTGCCAAACGTGTCCTCGATGCGGGAAGCGAGCTCCGCGATCGCGTCGTCGTCGCCCGGAGAATGTTCGAAATCTTGCGTCTTGTCGTCCACACTTTTGTCTGCGGTAGGTGGCTTTGGTGTGGCATTGGTGGTCGTGATCGTCATGGTGCAGGCCCCTTTCGGGAGGTGGGATGGTCGGAGTTTTGGTTGTACGCAACACGGTAGCACCCCATCCGAACACGCCACCTGCCTGCGGTTATGGCGGTATAACAACAGGGGTCATGGGCGTCGAGAAGCTGTCCCCAGCTCGGCAGACTCACAGAAACTACGCAATGCGCAGTTTCCTCAGCATATGTTCGAATGCGCGGCGGGACCCAAACTCCTGTTCCCCACTCACGACACGAAAAAGGCTGAGAAAACTACGCATTGCGCAGTTTTCTCAGCCTTCGGCGCCGATCGCGCCTACTTCGGGTCTTGCTGCTCCACCCAGTTGACCTTGGAACCGGCCTTCGGCTCGCCGTCGCCGGAGACCTGCACATCCTCGCCGAGGATGAGGGAGTCCTCGAGGCGCCAGGTCCCCTCCTCCGCGTCGTACTCAAACTCGGGCCGGTCGACGGGGTTGCCCTCGGAGTCGTAGCCCGGCGCGGGCTTGTTCTCGCCCTCCTCCAGCTTCTCCGCGGTGTCGGTCTTCTCCCACTGGCGGGAGCGGTAGCGGCGGGCGGCTGCGGAGTCGTCCGTCATCGCCTTGACCAGCGACCACATCATGATGAAGTACGTAATGAAGAACGGGAAGGCGATGATGATCACCACCTCCTGGAGGGCTTGGATGCCGGAGTCATTGATAAACAGCAGCGCGCCGGTCACCAGGCCGACGGCGATAACCCAGCCAACCCGGTAGAACACCGGGGACTTGTTCTCCTCGCCGGTGGCAAACATGTCCACCACCAGCGCGGCGGAGTCCATGGAGGTGACAAAGTACATCACGATGACAAACAGGGCGACCGCGCCGGTCACCGCGTACAGCGGGTACTCCGCCAGCAGCGAGAACAGGGCGCGCGGCGTGTCGCCGTCCTCCACCACGGGTTTGGTCAGCACGCCCGGGTCCTCGGCCTCCATCTCCATCGCGGCGCGGCCGAAGATGGAGAACCAGATCAGGTCGAACACCGTCGGCAGCAGGATGGTGCCGCCGATGAACTCGCGGACGGTGCGGCCGCGCGAGATGCGCGCGAAGAACATGCCCACGAACGGGGACCAGCAGATCGTCCAGGCCCAGTAGAACGCCGTCCAGGTGGCGTGCCAGCCCGGGTTGTCGTTGTAGGAGTCCACCCAGAACATCAGCTCGGGCAGCGAGTTGCCGTAGATGCCAAAGGACTCCGTGATCTGCCCCATCAGCGCCAGCGTCGGGCCGGAGACAAGCACGAAGAGCATGAGGAAGATCGTCGCGCCGATGTTCACGTTGGACAGGATCTTCACGCCCTTGTCCAGGCCGGTGGCCACGGAAAGGCACGCCGCGATGGTGATGAACAGGATGATGCCCAGCTGCACCGGCGTAATGAGCGGCACGCCCCACAGAATGTTCAGGCCCGCGGAGATCTGCAGGACACCAAGGCCCACAGAGACACCGAGGCCGAAGATGGTACCGATGATCCCCAGGGCGTCGAGAAGCTTGCCCGGCGTCTCGTACACCCGACCGCCGAGCAGCGGAGCGAACATCGACGACATGCGCGCCGGCATCTTGCGCTTGTACACGAAGTACCCGATGGCCAGGCCGGGCAGGGTGAAGATCACCCACATGTGGATGCCAAAGTGGTAGTACGTGAACTCGAAGGCCTGCACGATCGCCTCGCGGCTCATTGGTTCCATATCGCCGCGCGGCGGGTTGTACGCGTGGTTCAGCGGCTCCGCGGCGCCCCAGAACATGAGCGTTGCGCCCATGCCGGCGGCGAAGAGCATGGCGAACCAGACTGGGTAGCTGTATTCGGGCTCGTCTTCGTCGTCGCCAAGCCGCATGTTGCCAAAGCGGGAGACGAAAATAACGATGAGGAAGATGAACACTGCGGAGATACCGCCGATGTACATCCAGGAGAAATTGTCCATTAGGAACCCGGAGATCGAGCTGTAAAGCTGGCGGGCGCGATCACCGAACGCCAGCGTCGCCGCCACGAAGACGACGATGAAGCCGAGCGATGCCCCGAAGATCACCGGATCAGTTTGAAGGCCGCGCTTGCGTGCCATGGTGTTTTCCAATCGTTGGGAATTCAAAACGGTGACTATTGTAGGGCACTTGCTTATCGACGCCCTGCTACACTCTCTCTCCGTTGAAGGGGAGTAGCCCGCAATCGGTTGTTCGACATACTGGCGCACGCGCCCGGGCAACCGGCTCCGGTTTGGAGTGAGCGAGACCTTCGGACCGTTGCACGCACGGCGCCGAAGCGCCCCAATTGTGGGAGGACACTCGCATGCCTGAATTGCCCCCTTCACTCCAAAAAGAGCAAAAGATCCTGGAACGCTTCATGTGGCTTTCCATCGCTGTATCAATCCTCACCATTGCGTTAAAAATGATCGCAGCCTGGGTCACCGGCTCCGTCGGCTTCATGTCGGACGCAATCGAGACCGTGATCAACTTCGTGGCCGCCGTCGTCGGCCTCTGGGCGCTCAAGCTGTCCGCGAAGCCGGCGGACGCGAACCACAACTTCGGACACTCCAAGGCTGAATATTTTTCCGCCCAGGTGGAGGGCTCGCTCATCCTCGTCGCGGCCGTGGCCATCATCTACACCGGCGTAGAACGGCTCATCTCCCCGCAGCCGGTGGAGCAGCTCGGCGTGGGATTACTGTTCTCCGTCATCGCCGCCGTGCTCAACGCCGCCGCCGGGTACGCGCTCGTCCGCGGCGGGAAGCGCTACCGCTCGGCGACCCTGGAGGCGGACGGGAAACACCTGCTCACGGACGTGTGGACCACCGTGGGCGTGATTGTCGGCATGGCGCTCGTGGCGCTGACCGGCTGGCAGGTCCTCGACCCGATCGTCGCGCTGCTGGTTGGCGCAAACATCCTCCTCACTGGCTACAAGCTCCTGCGCAGCGCCATCCTGAGCCTGCTCTCGGAGGCCCTGCCGGAAGAGGAGCTGGCCAAGGTCAGTCGTTTCCTAGACACGTTTGCCGAGGACAACGGGGTTGCGTTTACCTCAGTGCGCACCGCTGCGTTTGGTCGCGAGCGGCTCATTAGCCTGGTCATGCAGGTGCCGGGCGAGTGGACGGTGTCGTACGCGCACGCCCACGCCGACGAGATCGAAGCCGGCATGGCCAACGCACTGGGCTCCGCAGAAACGATCGTGCACGTCGAGCCGCTCGGCTACACCACGCGCACCGGGCCGCTTTGGTCCAAGTCGCTAGAAAGCCCGCGATAATCGATACACTTGCACCCATGCTCGCCGTGATTCTGGTTGCAGAAGTATTGTTTTGGATTTGTCTACTGTCAGGACTCCTCGCACGGTACAAGCTGCACATGCCGAAAGTCGGGTTGGCGCTCCTGTTCACGACCCCCATCATTGATCTCGGCTTGCTGGCCTACGCTTTCTACGACCTTTCCGCCACCCACCAAGCCGGTTTCTTCCACGGGTTCGCCGCGTTTTACGTCGCGTTTTCCCTCGTCTTCGGCCTCGACACCATCCAGGCTGCGGACCACAAGTTCAGGGGAACATCGGAACTCCACCGCGAAGGTTTCGCCAGAAGCACCGCCAGCAACGTGGTTCGCTGCGGTATCGCGGCGGCGCTGACGGCAACACTCCTGGTCGGGCTCATGTTGGTCACCGGAACGGCAGGCAGCTTCTGGCTGATGTACTGGGTCGTGGCCACCTTGTTCACTCCCCTCGAATGGTGGCTCATCGATCGGCGGCTGCAGAAGCGCAGGAACCAGGCAAATCCTTAGCCTCAGCCGGAAAGTGAGCTCCCCCAATGGCAGCACACGCCTGTTAGCCGCTACACTCGATGACGCAATCCCACACGGGCGCCCCAAGGTAGGGGCTGAGATCGCGCTACATGCCGCGCGGGCACCGTCCGAACCTGTCCGGTTAGCACCGGCGAAGGAAGTTGAAGGAGTGTCATGACTGACGCCTACGCTCAAGAAATCCACCGCAAGCACAGCTACGCACCGCTGCGTAAGAACGGACTCGAGGTCCCCGAGACCGCGGTCCAGTTGGATGACTCCCCCACCGGCCCGAACGAGCCCGTGAAGCTCTACCGCACCCGCGGCCCATGGGCGGAGCCGGAAGAGGGCCTGCCCGCGCTGCGCAGCGAGTGGATCGCCGCCCGCGGCGACGTTGCGGAGTACGAGGGACGCCAGCGCAATTTGCTTGACGACGGCACCCGTGCCGCCAAGCGCGGCGCCGCCTCCGAGGAGTGGCGCGGAGCCCGCCGCGCGCCGCTGCGCGCCACGGAAGGCAAGCGCGTGACCCAGATGGCGTACGCCCGCCGCGGGGAAATCACCCCGGAGATGGAGTTCGTGGCGCTGCGCGAGCACTGCGACGTGGAAAAGGTGCGCGAGCAGGTCGCCGCGGGCAAGGCGATCATCCCGAACAATGTAAACCACCCGGAGAGCGAGCCGATGATCATCGGCAACGCCTTCCTCACCAAGATAAACGCCAACATTGGCAACTCCGCGGTCACCTCGTCCATCCGCGAGGAGGTGGACAAGCTGCGCTGGGCCACCCGCTGGGGTGCCGACACCGTGATGGACCTGTCCACGGGCAACGACATCCACACCACCCGCGAGTGGATCCTGCGCAACTCCCCCGTCCCGATCGGCACCGTCCCGATCTACCAGGCACTGGAGAAGGTCAATGGCGTGGCCGAGGACCTGACCTGGGAGATCTTCCGCGACACGGTCATCGAGCAGTGCGAGCAGGGCGTGGACTACATGACCATCCACGCCGGCGTGCGCCTCCCCTTCGTGCCGCTGACCTCGAAGCGCGTGACCGGCATCGTTTCCCGCGGCGGGTCGATCATGGCCGGCTGGTGCCTGGCGCACCACAAGGAGAGCTTCCTGTACGAGAACTTCGACGAGCTCTGCGAGATCTTCGCTCAGTACGACGTCGCCTTCTCGCTTGGCGACGGCCTGCGCCCCGGTTCCATCGCCGACGCCAACGACGCCGCCCAGTTCGCCGAGCTCAAGACCATCGGCGAGCTGTGCAAGCGCGCCTGGGACTTTGATGTCCAGGTCATGATCGAGGGCCCGGGCCACGTGCCCCTGAACAAGATCCAGCTCAACAACGAGAAGGAAGAAGAGTGGTGCGGCGGCGCCCCCTTCTACACGCTTGGCCCCCTGGTCACCGACATCGCGCCCGGTTACGACCACATCACCTCCGCCATCGGCGCGGCAAACATCGCCGCCGGCGGCACCGCGATGCTCTGCTACGTCACCCCGAAGGAGCACCTCGGCCTGCCCAACAAGGACGACGTGAAGACCGGCGTGATCACCTACAAGGTCGCCGCGCACGCCGCCGACGTGGCAAAGGGCCACCCGGGCGCGAGCGACTGGGACGACGCGATGAGCAAGGCCCGCTTCGAGTTCCGCTGGGAGGACCAGTTCGCGCTCTCCCTGGACCCGGATACCGCGCAGGCCTACCACGACGAGACCCTGCCCGCCGAGCCCGCGAAGACCGCGCACTTCTGCTCCATGTGCGGCCCGAAGTTCTGCTCCATGCGCATCTCCCAAGACATCCGCGACGAATTCGGCGACAAGATCGACGCCGTCCTGGACGCTGACACGCAGCAGACCATCCAAAACCTCGGCATCCCGACGCTCGCGGTCGGCGAGGAGCAGATGGCGGAGAAGTTCCGCGAGGAAGGCTCCCAGGTCTACCTGCGCGCCGACTAACGCTCCTGCGCGCGCACTCGCCCGCGGCGCACCACCCACGCCGCGACCAGCGAGAACACCAGCGCCACAAGCACGCCCAGGTTCGCATCAGCCCACTGCTCCCCCACCAGGGGGAGCAGGTATCCCTGCCAGTTATTCCACGCCGCCTCCTCCGCGAACGCGTTGGCCACCAGCCCCCACCCCAGGATCGAAGCAATCGTCAGAATGCTTATCGACGCCACATCCACCCCGCCGTAACGCCCCGCTGGATCGTAGAGCGCGGCCTCGTCGTAGTCCTGCTTCCGGCTATAAATGTCCGCGATGAGGATGCCCGCCCAGCTCGCCAGCGGCACGCCCAGGGTAATGAGGAACGACTGGAACGGGCCGAGGAAGTCCTGGGCGAAGAAGACGACCCAAATCGTGCCGACGGTCAGGATCACGCCGTCGACCGCCGCGGCCGCCGGGCGCGGAATGTTGATGCCAAGCGTGAGCAGCGTTAGGCCCGACGAGTAGATGCCGAGCACCGCGCCGGACACGAGGGCCAGCACCGCCGTGATCAGGAACGGGACCAGCACCCAGGTCGGGAGGATGACGGCGAGTGCGCCGATGGGGTCCTGCGCGATGGCGTCGGCAAGCGATGCATCCGAGCCAGCAAGCAGGAGGCCGAAGACAATGAGCACCACCGTGGCAACCGAGCCGCCGAACGTGTTCCAGAAGATGATCGCGCCGTCGGAGGTGTCGCGGCGCTGGTAGCGCGACCAGTCTGCAGCGATGTTGATCCAGCCCAGGCCGAAGCCGGTCATCGCCATCACGAGCGCACCGACCACAGCGCTTGCCGGCCCTGCGGGAATAGCGCGGATGGCGTCCAGGTCGATGTGCGGGATGGCGAGCACCGCGTAGATGATGGTGACCGCGCCGGTGAGCCAAGTGAGCACGGACTGCATCCGAATGATGGTGTGGTAGCCGAGGACAGACGCCGCCACGATAAGGGCCGCGACGATGACGGTGGCGATGACGGTGACAGCCGTGCCCGGGTCCGCACCGAGCTGCCGCAGCACGGTGTTCGTAGCAAGCACCGCCATGATGGAAAGGAACGTCTCCCACCCGATGGAGGTGAGCCAGGAGATGATGCCGGGCACCTTCTGCCCGTGTACGCCGAACGCGGCACGCGAGAGGACCATCGTTGGCGCGGAGCCTCGCTTGCCCGCAACTGCGATAAGACCGCAGAGGAAAAACGAGAATGTCACCCCGACTGCGGTGACGAGAGCCGCCTGCCAGAACGAAATGCCGAACCACAGGATGAACGAGCCGTACGAGATACCGAAGACGGAGATGTTGGCCGCGAACCACGGCCAACACAGGTCAGACGGCTTTGCCGTGCGCTCGGATTCCGGGACGATGTCGATCCCGCGGGATTCTATAAGTGGTGTGCCTTCCATAGCAGCAGGTTAGCCCCTCGACTCCCAACCGTGGGCCGTTTCAACGACTTATATTCCACGCAGCGGCGGGCTAGGCCGCCTTTGGCTGCGGAGCGGGTTCCGGGGCGGGTTCGCGGACCAGCTTGCCGTTCGCGTCGTAGCTGTACTCATTACCGCCGTACTTGAGGTACACGACCGTGGCGATAATGAAGATGACAATCATGGCGATGTCTGCGTAGGTCTCGATGCTCATGGTCGTGCTCTTTTCGACTCGAAGTAGCTCGTGCGGCGGAAAAGTACTGGTCCTTTCCTACTCCCCAGCGTAGACCGGTTGTGAGGCTTTCCCCAGCGCACGGGGTGTTGGATATGTCTCACCGCGCAGCACAAAGCCCCCTCACCGGCATCACTGCTGGTGAAGGGCTAAAAAGTGGTAGCGGGGGCCGGCCCTATGGTTGATGATCTGCAACATCGAGGACAAGCGCGCCGCCCAGCGTGCGAAGAAGGCGAAACAGGCAACTGAGTGCAACGGCTATATTGAAGGGGCGAAAGCCAAGAGGGTGGAAACAAGCCATCAACCAACTAGCCGTGGCATACCCCATGTATTGGTGTTGTAATACAAATGTATTGGTAAGGTGATAGCTCATGGCCCTGGTCGGGAAAAGGGTCCTGAAGGTGGCGGGACTTATCGTGACGGCAATCGTTGCACTTGCGGCAGCCGGTGCTGGCGGTTGGGCATGGTATACAACCACGTATCACTCGCGTCTTGTGAGATCCCTGGAAAAGGCTGGCTATCAAGAGCACCGGATGAGCGTGGATCATGTGAAGCTCAATGTAGGGGTAAGCGAGCCAAGGGACGGTTCCCCTATTGTCCTTATCCATGGTCAAGCGAGCGGATGGCGCCAGTACGGTTACGCTTTACGTGACCTCAGCAAGGACCGCCAAGTCTATGCCATCGACGTTCCAGGGCATGGCAAGTCTGATCGCCTTGAATCTTATCGAGCGGTGGAGGTCGCAGACGTCCTATCTCGTTATATAGAGACAATTGGCCAACCCGTCGTATTAAGTGGGCATTCGTCTGGGGGTCAATTGGCCGCGTTGATTGCTGCGCGTCATCCAGAACTGGTTAGCTTCCTGGTGTTAGAAGATCCGCCGCTATTTGCCACAGAGCTGCCTGAGGCGCGCAATACGTGGAATTATCAGGACCTAGCTGTCAGCACTCATGAGTTCTTGTCTTCAGGAGAGACCGACTGGCAGGCTTATCAGTGGCGCAGCCAAAAAATGTGGCAATACTTTGGGGACTCTGCTCAGGGGTTCATCGGTGATGGACTCGCATATCACTCTCGGCATCCGGGCGCCCCGATAGCTCTGTGGACCATGCCTCCCGAGATGAATGAGGCACAGGTGTACATCATGGATTATGACCCAGCGTTTGGTGATGCCTTCTTTACGGGTCTCTGGAACGAAGGGTTTGATCAAGAAGCAACACTTGCGGCGATTCAAGCGCCAGTTACCTATATTCATTGTCAAGCGCGATACGACGGGGAAGTCCTTCAAGCTGCGGCCAGTGATGAGGACGCCGCCAGGGCCATGGATTCTCTTCCCGCCGGTGCCGTTAAAGTCGAGGCTGACTCGGGCCACAACTTCCATGTAGAAAAGCGCAAGGAGTTCGTAGAAATTCTGCTGGCCGGCGTAGGTTAATCCGCGTGCGCTTCTCCTGAGTTGGATCATTTTAGTGCGGAAGTCAGGGTTCGGTGATGGCGTGGACGAGGTTTTGCACTTCGGCTGGTAGTGGCGTGGCCGCGTGGATTGTTGTGTCTTCGACTCTGAGTTCAAAACTGCGATACTTTTTGAAAGTTCGCACGAGTCGTTTAATGCTTCGTCCGGTTGCTGATTCCATCATTCGACTTACTGCGAGTGTTGCCATGACGATATTGAGGTGCGCATTAATCGAGCCCTCGGTTCGGGCATAAATTGGTCGCGCCTTGAGATCGGATTTCGACATCCGATTGCCCGCGTGTTCGCTCGTGACTACCTGGAATAGCCATCCGGCTATTCCACCGCCGCAGACGTCCAAAAAGCCATTAGACATCCTGTCCAAAAAGTCGCTGGACTCCTTGTCCAAAAAGTCCCTAGACATGACAGATGAAAACTAGACTTCAAGTAGTTGAACTTTTGGTATGGAGATGCCTATGCGTAAGACCTTAATCAGCCTCACCGGCCCCGCCTTCGTTGCTGCAGTGGCTTACGTCGACCCCGGCAACGTAGCCGCCAACATCAGCGCCGGCTCCCACTACGGCTACCTCCTGGTGTGGGTACTCGTCGTGGCCAACCTCATGGCCATGTTCATCCAGTACCACTCCGCCAAACTGGGCCTAGTCACCCACCGCTCCCTGCCGGAAATCATGGGCGAGCGTCTCTCCCGCCGCGCGCGCCTAGGCATGTGGGCCCAGGCCGAGCTCATCGCCGCGGCCACCGACCTCGCCGAAGTCATCGGCGGCGCCATTGCCCTGCAACTCCTCTTCAACCTCCCCCTGTTCGCGGGCGCGCTCATCATCGGCGCGGTCTCCATCATTCTCCTCATCTTCCAGAAGAAGAACCAGTGGTTCGAGGGGCTTGTCATCGGCCTGCTCCTGGTCATCTGCATCGGCTTCCTTGCCGGCCTCGCCATCGCCCCGCCCGACCCCGCCGACGTGGCCGGCGGCCTCATCCCCCGCCTAGAGGGCAAGGACAGCATCCTGCTGGCCGCCTCCATGTTGGGCGCCACCGTCATGCCGCACGCCATTTACCTACACTCCTCCCTGACCAAGCAGCGCTACCCCGACCTGGAAATCCCCCACGTGCTGGCCGGCACCCGCGCGGACATCGCCGTGGCGCTGTCCATCGCCGGGCTCGTCAACGTGGGCCTGCTGGTCCTGGCGGGCTCGGCCCTCTACGGCGTGGACGGCACAGAGACCATCTCCGGGGCCCACACGGCGATTGCCAGCCACCTCGGCCCGCTGGCCGGCGTTCTCTTCGCCATCGGCCTGCTGGCCAGCGGCCTCGCCTCGACGTCAGTGGGCGCCTACGCCGGCTCCGAAATCATGGACGGCCTGCTTCACATCAAGGTCCCCCTACTAGTCCGCCGCCTGGTCACGCTCATCCCGGCGCTGGTCATCATCGGCTGCGGGGTCGACCCCACTATGGCACTGGTGGTCAGCCAGGCACTTCTTTCCCTGGGCATCCCCTTCGCCATCATCCCGCTTTTCCGCTATGCCGGCTCCCGGGACGTCATGGGTGAGTTCGCCGCGAAACCCTGGTCTATGGCCGTGGGCTGGACGCTTGCCGCGCTGGTCATCGCACTCAATCTCGCCCTCGTGCTCCTGCCGCTGCTCTAGGCCGCCTACAATCAGCAGCCATGATTGAAGTAGCAGCCGTCGTCATCCGCAACCCACAAGGCCACGTGCTTACCGTGCGCAAGAAGTCCTCCACCAAGTACCAACTGCCCGGCGGCAAGCCCGAGGCGGGCGAGGCGCTTGTCGACGCCGCCCTGCGCGAAGTTGCCGAAGAAGTAGGCCTCACCCTCGACGCCGAGAGCCTCAACAAACTCGGCACCTTCGACGCTCCCGCCGCCAACGAACCGGGCGAGGTCGTCGTCGGCACCATCTTCACCTACACCCGCACCGTCACCGCCGACGAACCCCATGCCGCCGCCGAAATCGGCGACACCGCCTGGGTCAACCCAGCAGCCCCCGACCGCGAGCTTGCACACCTGCTGCGCGACCGCGTCTTCCCCACGCTGGCCTAGCGCCAACTGTCAACACTTCGGCGTCATTGACCTCGAAACCATCAAGAGCTACCCTTTTGAACATGTTCACTGAACACGTTCACTCATCGCGCTCGGCCGCCAAAGCTGGCACCGTCAGCAAGGTCCTAGCCACCGCCTACGAACTCTTCCTCACTCAGGGCTACGCCACCACCAGCATCCGGACTATCGCATCCGAAGCTGGCGTTAGCGTGGGAACCGTCATGGGAGTCGGCGACAAACAAACGCTGCTCATCCGCACCATTGGCCAACACATTTCAGAACTCCACGATGACATCCGGGGACAATCCGATAGCCTTCTCGATGTCCTGAGACCTTTCCTCCAGATGTTTACCGGCCACGAAGAGCTCTCCCGCGCCTTTGGCGCAGCACTCATCCAACAAGGCAATCAAGGCGAAGCGCTCACCGCACTCAAAACGCTCCTGACCGATGAAATCACCCTGCGACTCGGCACCAGGCTCAGCAGCGCCGATGCGGCCGAGTACGCCGACCTGCTGTACAACGTCTACCTCGGCTTACTCATCGGCTGGGCCGCCGGAATCTACGACACCGAGCACCTCACATCCCAAGCCGCCTCATCGATCGAACGCCTCAACACCGCATTCGGAGTAACCCAATGATCCTAGAATCTTCCCCAGCCTGGCCCTCCCTTCTACTAGCAGCCATTCTGCTTGGCGACGCCGCCCTCTCCCTCAAACCAGTCCCCTTCATCGAAGCCTGCCTCAGCGGCGTCAAACTCCCCAAGGACTGGTGGTGGGCGCTCATTGTCATCAAGTGCCTCGCCGCCGTAGGACTCATTGCCGGCCTCTGGTTCCCCGGCGTAGGAATCACAGCCATGATTGGAGTCATCGCCTATTTCTGCGCGGCCGCAGCAGCCCATGTCCGCGCCCACTTCCTCGGTAGCGCATTCTGGATCAACTGCTTAGGCATGCTCGCATTCTCCATCGGAGTACTGATCCTGACGCTCGCACTGAATTAAGACACCAGTCAACCTTTCACGGCTTCCTGAAGGCAGATACATCATTGCACCTCTTGAATGATGACTTGATGCTTTCTACCCTAAAGGTATGCGCACGACGATAAACCTCCCGCCGAAACTCCTTGAAGAAACGAAGGTCCAAGCCAAAGCCAACAATGTCACTTTGAGCTCATACGTCGAAGAGGCGGTCCGCGCTGCCCTCAAGAAGGAAGCCCGCATCAGTACCGAAGACACCCCCGTTAACCTGCCCTCCTTCGATTGCGGCGGACCGGCTCTAGTTGATCTCAGCAACAAAGAAGCTGTGTGGGCGGTACTCGATGATCATTCCTGATGTCAACATTCTCGTTTATGCCTTCCACTCCGCTGCACCGCAACATAAACCCGCTCAACAATGGCTAAGTAGTGCTCTAAATCGGCATGAAACAATTGGACTCCTGGATGTTGTGGCAACGGGCGTGCTGTCAAGGGGTGAATGCGCCACTTCGACCGGGAGGTAGTTGTGACGCGTTGGACTCCGAAGGATGTTAAGGATGCTGCTGTTGAGCGCGTGGTGGCAGGCGAGGCAGTTAGCCTGGTCGCGCGTGATGTGGGTGTAGGCCCCGAATCGGTTTACGGTTGGTTGAGGGTAAGAGGTGTCGAACCTCCAGGCAGGCGTGCGAGTCGTTTGCGTGATCCGTTTGTCCGTGAGGCTGTTGGGTTGGTGCGTGCAGGTATGTCGATCAGTCAAGCAGCACAGACTGTTGGAATATCGACTGGCTTGCTTCACAGCAGGTTAAAGAAAGCTGGTGTAATCGAAGTGCGGCCTAGACGCGCCCACTTGTCACCTGATGAACGTGCCCAGGCCGTGGAGCGAGTGCTTGCTGGTGAGAGCTGTCAGACAGTGGCTGATGCTATCGGTGTGCATCCTTCTACCGTGTATGGGTGGATAAGGAAGCAGCGGTATGCGAAGTTACGCCGGCAGCGACATCGTCGAACGCCTGATGAGGCGGTGGTGTCTTTGCCAGATACAGGCAAGAAGCTGGGTAAAGATTCTGTTATGCCAGCACCGATGAAAACTCAAGCCGTTGATGGATTTCCTAGCGGCGTATTCGACAAACACGCCTTAGTAGGGCGTGGTCGCAGGCTTACTGTTGAAGACCGTGTTGCTATTGAAGCGGGATGTCGTGTCGGTGATTCGGCACGAGCCATCGCGCAGAAAATAAATAGGCACCACAGTGTCGTCGCTCGTGAAATCACCCGTAATGGTTGGAAGATCGTCGATGAGGACGGCACAGAGCAGCTGCGGTATAACGCCCACAACGCTGCTGTTTCTACTGCTGGTCGGATGGTGCGGCCAAAACTACGCAAGCTCGATGAAAGCCCAACGCTTCGGGGTGTAGTAGTCGATTGCCTTGCCCGCAGGTGGTCACCTGGGCGCATTAGTGCATGGCTTGAGCATGCTTTCAGCGATGATGAAAGCATGCGTATTTCCCACGAAGCGATCTACAGTGCCTTATACATTCAAGGCAAAGGCAGCCTGCGAGCCGAGCTTGAAGAAGTCATGAAGACTAAAGACGTACTTATCCGCGGCGGCTCAACACGCAAGCGTCGTGCCCGAAACGCTGGCGTGTTAACCGGTCGCCCTTGGATCAAAGGTGCTGAGATCACCCACCGCAGCCCGGAAGCTGATGACAGGGCTATTCCCGGGCACTGGGAGGGCGACCTTGTTATTGGTAAAGGTGGCAAAAGCGCGCTGATTACCCTAGTAGAGCGCACCAGCCGTTACACCCTGCTTGGACACCTTCCCGATGAGCACAGTTCACACACCGTGGTCGCAACCCTGCAGGACATGGTCAAAGACCTCAACACCGAGCAGCTAAAGACCATCACATGGGACCAAGGCGCAGAAATGGCTGTCACAGCACAAGTCCAGATTAAAGACGGCTGCCAGGTGTTTTTCTGTGAACCGCACTCACCGTGGCAGAGACCAACCAACGAGAACACCAACGGCGAGATCAGGCGCAGGTTCTACAAAAAGGGCACCGACTTTGCCACCGTCACACCCGAACATGTCGCGTGGGTGCAAAATGAGCTCAACGAAACACCCCGACAAATCCTCGGCGGCGCAACCCCACGTGAAATACTTAACGAACTATTCAAGCGTGGCGCATCCACCGCTTGATTCCGCCCAGCGTAGCGGTTAACCGCTACGCTTCTTTTATGCTCTTCCTATGCCCCAACTTTGCAACAGCACCAATAAACTGGCGCCCCGGTTATAAGTTGGGGCGCCAAGTCGATGTGCTCGAGTCGGGGGATGTTAGTGGCCGGTGCCAAGCCGGCCAGACAGGCGGTTCAGCCGGTCCTGACTGGGACCGTCGAGCCCGATAATGGACACGGTTTTGCCTCTGTCCTGGAACTTCTGCGTAATCGCGTCAAAGGTCGCGACCGTGGAGGCATCCCAGATCTCCGCCTCAGTGAGATCAATAGTGATATGACGGGCAGAATCGGTGTAATCAAAGCGATAAACCAGGTCATTGCTTGATGCCCAAAACAACTGGCCATGCACCCGGTAGGTACGAGTATCAATCTCGCCATCGCCGTCGCCGTCGATCTCGGAGACCTTTTCAATGGAAGCGATATGTGCCATCCGACGGGCGAACATGATCATCGCGGTGACCACACCCAACACCACACCAATGGCCAGGTTACTGGTGGCTAGGGTGGCAATAATCGTCACGGCCATAACAATGGTCTCAGAGACCGGCATGAGTTTAAGGGTGCGTGGATGCACCGAGTGCCAGTCGATGGTGCCGACCGAGACCATGATCATGATTGCCACCAGCGCAGCCATCGGGATCATGCCAACGATGTCGCCCAGTGCCAGGACCAGGACCAGCAGGAACACACCGGCTAACAGGGTGGATAGGCGGGTACGTGCCCCGGATTCGCGGACGTTGATCATGGTTTGACCGATCATCGCGCAGCCACCCATGCCGCCGAAGAAACCGGAGGCAATATTAGCCACCCCCTGTCCCCAGGATTCACGAGTTTTATCGGAATGAGTGTCGGTGATGTCATCGACGAGCTTGGCGGTCATCAACGATTCCATGAGACCGACCACGGCCATGGCCAGGGCATAAGGCGCGATGATCTGCAGGGTCTCCAACGTCCACGGCACGTTCGGAATAAACAGGGACGGTAAGGTCTCCGGCATCTTGCCCATGTCCGAGACCGTCGGGACAGTCAAACCGGCGGCAATGACCAAACCGGTGAGCACGATAATCGTGACCAGCGGGGCGGGGATCACACTGGTGAGCTTGGGGAAGAAAATCATGATCACCACACCCAAGCCGACGAGTGGGTAGACTATCCAAGGCACATCAATGAGGTGTTCGAGTTGGGCGGTGAAAATCATAATGCCCAGTGCATTGACGAAACCCAGCATCACCGATCGGGGGATAAAACGCTGAAGTTTCGCCACACCGAGGGCGCCGAGCACGATTTGTAGGACACCGCCCAACAGGACGGTGGCGATGAAATAATCCATCCCGTAACCACGCGTCACAGGAGCAATGACTAGGGCAATAGCCCCGGTGGCGCCGGTGATCATTGCCGGGCGGCCACCGGTAAAGGCGATCGCAATGGCCATGACTACCGAGGAAAACAGACCCATGGCTGGGTCAACACCGGCAAGGATGGAAAAGGCAATGGCCTCAGGGATCAGCGCCAGGGATACCGCCAGTCCGGCCAGAATCTCTATACGGATACGGGCGGGGGAAGAAAATGCGTAACGGAAGGATGCGATGATCCCGGTAGGGGCATCAGCGCCGTCTGGACTCAGGAGGGGGCGGGGGGCCGCCGTGCTAGTTTCAGTCATAGATGTCCAATCTTTGAGGGGATAGGTAACTGGGCGAACGCCCGAAAGGAATCCATCCCTCTAGTAACTTTAGGTTTGGTGATGGTGGTCATGGTAGCGGGAGTTTTACTCAACCGCCAACCCAGGCACAGGAACCCGTGGGCAACATCACCGTGAAGGAGAACAGGCAATGCAAAACAGTAATTTCAAGATCGGCGAGGTCGTTGACCAGACGGGGTTGTCGATTCCCACCTTGCGTTATTATGACAACGTCGGCCTGATTACCCCATCGGGGCGTAGCCCTGGTGGGTTCAGGCTTTATAGTGAGGCTGATGTACGTCGTGTTTTGCTGGTGCGACGGATGAAACCGCTGGGGTTTACTCTGGATCAGATGCGGGAATTCCTGGAAGCTGCGGAGATTCTTCATAGTTCAGATGGCGGGCAGGAAAGTGATACCGCACAGCAGGCACGGAGTAATGCCAAGGCCACCCTTGCCGACATTCGTGAGGAGACGCGCACCCGCTACGAAAAGCTACGCAAGCAAATTGCCTACGCTGAGGAATTCCTCGATCTGGTCAACACCCTGGCACCCTAAACTGCCCCCATCCTTCGCAGGGAGAAAAAGACCATCGTATTGAATGCGCTCTGTCGAATCGCGTTCCAGATGAAGTGGACGAACGCCCGCGGCCTCTCCGGAGTGGATGGCGATAGTACAGAGGACTTCTGAAATCCGTGCAGACGACTCCTCAAAACGACACAGTCATCCAAGGTCACAAAATCGAAAATTGTCACTTAACCCCATCACTTCCAAACCGGCTTAAGTGACAAAATGCCATCGCTAAAGTCCCGATTTGAGTCCCAGGACGTGCGCCTTAAGAGAAATAACTAAAGCCCCTACCAGTGTTTCTCCTGGTAGGGGCTTGGAAGTTGGTAGCGGGGGCAGGATTCGAACCTACGACCTCTGGGTTATGAGCCCAGCGAGCTACCGAGCTGCTCCACCCCGCGTCGGGTGATATTTTCTTTTCACCTGCTGCCGTATCGGCAACGTGAAGTAACTATACTGACTACTTTGCCAAAGGCCAAATCCCCTGGGCAGAACCCATAATCGTGAGATTCATACGGCTTGCCCAACACACGCCCACCACACTCATGTTCGTTCACCAGTTCGAACCGACCCGGTGCCGTGTCCGGGCCGGGCGATACGATTGCGCTCCATCCAGTCACACGACTTCAGGAGGCGCCCTTGGGAGAACTACTTCGAGCCGCAATCTACTGTGTTGAGATCCCCTCGCTCCTACCAAAGGAGCGGAACATCCTAGGCACCCTCGCTTTCCTCGCCGACGATTCCGACGAGCCAACGCTCGAACTCGACGGAACGATCCGTCCCGGCCGCACCGGACTCATTACCCGGCTCGGGCCTCCGGGGGCGAAGGGCGGGTTCGCCAGAACAAACATCGTCGCCACGCACATTCCACTGTTCAAAGAGACAGGCTGGATCCGCGAGGTGGAGGAGCCGACGCTGGATGGCGCGTACCAACTCAACCTGGCACGCCTGGGCAGGCTGCTCGACCTCACGGAGGCGGCCATGGTGGATCCGGGCGGGCCGGGCCCCGAGAACGACGAAGCGGACCAGGAGAAGCCCGGCGATTTCCTTCGCCCGGCACCGGAGGATCTGCGTGAGCAGATCGACCGGCTCCTGGTCCGCAACCCGCTAGGGTAAGCGCCTACTGCGCGCTCTGGTACGCCTCCACTGCGCGGTCCAGCTCGTCGAGGGCTCGGCCGTACTCCTCGAAGGAGCCGTCGCGGGCGCCCTCAAGGTTGCGCAGGGCGTCGTTAATACCCTGCATCGCCTCGTCCTTGTTGCCCGGGGCAGGCGCCTCGCTGTCGCCTTCCTGCGGCTGCTCGGCGGGGGCCTCGGCGTCCTGGTTGTCGGACGCGCCTTCGTCGACAAGCTCGATGTCCTGCGCAGCCTTGGAATCAATGCCAACCTGCTTCAGGGCCTGCGAGATCGTCGGCGCGTAGCCGACCTGGCCACGGTAGAACACCAGCACACGCAGCAACTTCGGGAACGCGGACTCCTGGTCCTTGCGCTTGGAGTAGATCGGCTCGACGTAGAGGATCTCGCCACTGCCCACCGGCAGGGTGAGCAGGTTACCGTTCTTCAGGTCGTTCGAACCCTCCCACAGCGTACGGTCACGCGCGACCTGGTCGGAGGACATCAGCGCGTCCTGCGCCTGCTTCGGGCCCTGCGTCTGCGTATTGGTCGGCAGCACGCGGACCGTGATGTTGCCGTAGGTCTCCGGGTCGGAAGAAACCGACATGTGTGCAGCCAGGAACTCGCGGTTCAGGCCACGGTACGGGGTGATCAGCTGGAAGGACGCATCGTTGGTCTCCGGGTCAGCGGCCACCACGTAGTATGGCGGCTGGTTGAGCTCCTGGCGGCCCTCCGGCGCGGTCGGATCGTTCGGGACGGACCAGAAGGCGTCGTTGTTGAAGAACACGCCCGGATCATCCACGTGGTAGCGCGCCAGCAGCTCGCGCTGGACCTTGAACAGATCCTCCGGGTAGCGCAGGTGCTCGCGCAGATCATCGCTGATCTCGCTGTGCGGCCGCACCGTATCCGGGAACACGCCCATCCAGGCCTTGAGCACCGGGTCGTTCTCGTCGAACTGGTACAAGTCGACCGAACCGTCGTACGCGTCCACCGTGGCCTTGACCGAGTTACGGATGTAGCCCAGGTTGTTGTTCACCAGGCGTTGCGTGGTCCCGTCCGGGTTCAACGCGTCCTGCGTGGTGTCCTGCAGCGACGTGTTCGTGGAGTACGGCAGCTGCGACAGCGTGGTGTAGCCGTCCACGATCCACTTCACTCGCCCGTCGATCACTGCGGGGTAGGTCTTGGAGTCCGTGGTCAGCCACGGCGCGACCTTCTCCACGCGCTCGCGCGGGTCGCGGTCGTAGAGCAGCTTGGAGTTGCCGGCCACGCGGTCCGACAGGATCATGTTCAGCTCCTGGTACTTCACCGCGTACGCGGCGCGGTTGAACCAGTTGCCAATGTTCACGCCGCCCTCACCCTCGTAGGTGTAGGTGGAGTTGTCCGTGTCATACTCCACCGGGCCCTGCCCGTTGTCGCCCACGATCGCGTAGTCCAGCCCATCCTCGGCGCTGGAGATCACGGGGCCGTAGTAAATGCGGGGCTCGTCAACGCGGATGCCCAGCTCCTCGGCGTCCTTCTTCTCCGCCGCCTTCGCGTTGGACTGCAGGTCCGAGACCGTAAAGATGGGCAGACCACCGCGGGTCGAGCCGGCGTCCTGCGCTGCCTCGTCCACGGTGTTCGCCTGCGCGGCCACGAACCCGTTGCCGTGCGTGTACACCGTGTGGCGGTTGATCCAGTCGCGCTGGTTCTCGCGCAGGGCGTTCGGATCCATCTCGCGCGCAGCGACGACAAAGTCGCGCATCTCCCCGTCGACCTGGTAGCGGTCCATGGCCAGCTGGTCCGGGAAGCCGTAGAAGTTGCGCAGCTGCTGGTTCTGGGTGAACGTGGGCGAGAGCACGTCCGGGTCCAGCAGGCGGATGTTGCTGATGGTGGACCAATCGTCCGCGACCTCGTTGTTGGAGACGTTGTCCGAGCCCCAGTTATCCTCGTACGTCACCGTGTCATCCGTCAGCCCATAGGCGAAACGGGTGGACTCGATGTTGCGGCCGATGTACTCGCGCTCCTTGGCCTGGCGGTTCGGCTTCACCGAGAACTGCTCAAGCAGGGCCGGCCAGACGTTGCCAATCACCAGCGAGGACACCAGCATCAGCACGGTGGCCAGCACCGGGATGCGGAAGTCCTTGTACACCACCGACGCGAAGAACGCCGCGGCGACGATGACCGCGATAACGGTGAGGATCATCTTGGCAGGCAGCATCGCGTTAATAGAGGTATAGGACGCGCCCGTGAAAATGTCGTTTTGCCCGTAGAGCAGGAAGTAGCGCTCCAGCCAGTAGCTCACGGCCTTAAGCAGCATCCACAGACCGGCAGTAAACGCCAGCTGCACGCGCGCCGCCTTGGAGACGAAGCCGCGCTGCCCCGACGCACGGTTGCCAATGCGGATCCCGCCCAGCAGGTAGTGCGCAACGAGGGCGATGAGGAACGCGACGATAAGCAGCATGCTCAGCGTGCCCACGATGGCGGAAAGCCCCGGCAGCGCGAACGCGTAAAAGCCGAGGTCCTTGCCGTACTGCGGGTCGGCCACTCTGAAATCGGAGCCGTTGAACCACAGCAGGAACGTTCGCCACATGCGCTGCCCCGCCAGGCCCGACAGGACGGCGACGACCAGCGGCACGACGAAGAGCAGGGAACGAATGCCCTGCTGAATCGTCTCGCGGTACTGCGCGGACGGCGAGAACGGATCCGCCGTGGGCGCACCCGCCGGTCTCCCCCGCCAGGCCAGCAGGGCCGCCGCGTACGCGACACCGCCGCCAATCAGCGCAAAAATGACGAACAAAACAATGCGGGCAATAATCACCCGGTTAAACACACCGCGGAAGTCGAGTTCCCCGAACCACAGGAAGTCGGTGTACAGACCGACCAGCATGGGCACGAGGGTAAAAATTGCGCCAACGACGATGACCGCCGTCAGCAGCGTACGGTTCGACTTTTTCGCGTTGGGTTGAGGCTGGTTGACGCGGGTAGCCAATCCTGCTCCTTCGAAATAGTCTTTACGTGCGTATTAAGCTTCTAGCTTAAAGTTTCAACGATTCGACAGCCAGAAAGGTTCCCGTGCAGCGTCACTTCAGCTCACAGCAGGCCCTGAACAAAGCCATGACGGAAGCTGTGGAGTTCGTCCACGCGGAGGGCTGGGACGCACCGCCCTCACTCTTTGCGCTGGTCCCCTCGCAGTTGCTTATCGACGAGCTGTCTCAACTCACCGACGACGCCGACCACTCCCCCCTCACCCTGGTTGTGCAGGAGCTTCCGGAGCACATCCGCCCCGGTAGCGATGAGCTGGCCGACTACGTCGCTCGCGTCGCCTGGCCCGAGCAGGTCGAGGGCGTCGTCCTCGCCCAGGAAATCATCTTCCGCGACACTTCCGCCGGGCCGGACGCCCAGCCGCGCCCCGCGCGCCTCTTCTCCGGCGTGCTGCGCGACGACGACATCGAGCAGACTCTCCTGCAGATGCGGCTTACTGAGGAAGAACTGGAGGAACGTGGCATGTTTGCCCAGGACGAGATCGAGCTGCGCGGCGGGCCCAACGTCGCCCCGAACGTGATCGCCGCGCTGCGCTACAGCCTCGCGCAGGACCCCGACGAGCTGACCTAGGTCGAGCGCTCACGTACTATCGTTACCCATACGCACAGGAAAAAAGGAGCCTACCCGTGACGCACCGTCGCACTCTTGTCCCCGCTCTCCTCGCCGCCTCGCTCGCACTGACCGCGTGCGGGAACGGGGACGACGAGACGAGCACTACAGCAGCTCCGGCACCGGAAGAAACCGAGACGGCGCAGAGCGAGGCGCCGTCCAGCAGCGCGACGAGTTCCACGGCGGAGAGCACTGAGAGCGCTGGGAGTTCAGCATCGAGCACGTCGAAGGAATCGGGCACGCGGGCGTCGACAAGCACTTCTGCGAAAGACAAGACGGTGCAGGAAGTGACCGAATCCTTCGCGGGGCTGGCGCCGGAGTCGCTGTTTGCGCAGCTGGATACGTGCTCGGCAACTGGGGTGAGCGGCTCCTACGACTGCTCCGGCGCAGAGATCGGACAGTTCCAATTCTTCGATTCCGAGGCGAAGGCGGCGTCGACGACGCAGCTGCTCACGGAGCTGCGGTCCTCGCGGATCGTGGAAGATGACGGCGAGCGCATCGTCGGTTGGTCCACGCTGGGCACCTCCGCGATCATCACGGTGGTGGACAATCAGCGCGGCCAAGTGATGCAGCAGCTGGTGTCCTCTGAGCAGGAGGATCCGCGCGAACGCATCGAGAAGCTGGGCCTGGCTAGCGGCGCTGCTACCCCGTCGGCAGAGACGACGGAGACGACAGAAACGACGGGGGCGGCGACCACGAGCACCGAGCGCAGCTAGCTACAGCTCGGTGCCATCCTCGCTGCCGTCGTCCTTCCCGTCGCCGTCCTCGCGCTTGAGCTTCGGGTTGTTGCGCAGCTCCTCCTCGAGCTTGCTGAACTCGGCGTCGAAGTCCGCGTCCGTGGTGTCGTCCAGCAGCGTGTCAATGAACGCTGCCGGGTTGTCCAAGTGCTCCGCGTCCGGCAGGAAGTCCGGGTGGTTCCAGACTTGATCGCGGCGCTCGACGCCCACGGCATTGTCCACGCGGCGCCACAGCTCCGCTGCCTCGCGGACCTTCGGGGCGCCGAGCTCAATGCCGACGATGCTGGCAAAGGCCTGCTCTGCGGATCCACCGGTGGCGCGTCGGCGCGCCCACGCCTCCGCGAGCTGGGCAGCAGACGGGATGCGCTCCGCCAGCGACGCGTCGACGACCACGTCGACCCAGCCCTCCACCAGCGCGAGCAGCGTCTCCAACCGCGAGGTTGCCCCAGCGTTACGCGACACCACACGCGGGGAGAGGTCCATGTTCTGCAGGTTCTGCAGCGCCTCCTGGATCTGCTGCGGGTCGCCCGATTCCAGGTTGAGGCTCCGCGTGGCCTCGTCAATATTGGAGGTGTCAATCTCCAGGCCCGCGGCGTACTCCTCCACCGAGGCCACGATCCGCTCGACCAGCCACGGCACGTGCTGGAACAGACGCTGGCGCGCGGCCTCTCGCGCCGCGATGTAGACCAGCACCTCCTGCCCGGGCACCGAGAGGTCCTTGGAAATCCGGGTCACGTTCTTGGGCAGCACCGACGCCACGCCGCGGGGCGCGACCGGCAGGCCGAAGTCCGTGCCGGTGAGCGCCTGCTGCGCCAGATCTCCCAGCGCGTGGCCCAGCTTCATGCCGAAGTTCATGGAATTCATCGAGTTCATCATGCCGGCGAGGGGGCCCATCATCTCGCGGGCCTCAGCGGGCATCTGGTCTAACTGCGCGCGGTTCATATGCTCCGCAACTGGATTTACCAGGCGCTTCCACATCGGCATGGTCTCAACCAGCCAATCGTCGGCGTTCCAGGCCTGCGCCTTCGAATCTGCAGCGGGCAGCGTGGTGGACTCACTCAGCCAGTGGTTGACCAGCCCGAGTGACTCCTCCACCGCCTTCTTGTCGCCGGCGGAGACCGCCGCCTTGTCACCAACGCGCTGGCGGGCCATGCGCAGCGCCATGTCAAAGTTCACGGCCGAGTCGCCCGACTGGCTCGCCTGATTAAACGAATTGCCCATGCCGGACAGCATCTGGCCGAACTGGTTCAGCATGTCGCCGAACCCGCCGCCCTGCTGTCCGCCACCAAACCCGAAGGCGGCGAAGGGGTTCGACGCGTCGCCACCGTTGTTGTCGCCGCGCTTGTTCTTATCTTCGTCGTCATCATTGTTGGGAAAGGAAAATCCAAATCCGTTATTCATACCTGCCACGATACATAGCGCCGACTCTTGCGCGCGAGCACTTTTTGCGCAGACCGGGACGCTGAGAGCGAACACGGTGAGCGATGACGGCTGCGCTAAGATGCGCTGCGTGGAAGAACAGGAAGACGGGGCGCAGCCCCAGGCGGACGCATCCGCGCAGGAAACCACTCACAGCAGGCGGTGGTCAACCGTGGTGTGGGGAGCGATCCCCGTGGCAGCACTCGCCGTCATGATGTCCATCAACCACGTCCCCGGCACCAACATTTCCCTGGCCGTGCCGTACGCGGCGGAGGGCCCCGGCCCGATGTTCAACACCCTCGGCGAGGTCGAGGGCGAGCCGGTGATTGACGTCGAGGGCACTGAGACGGACCCTGTCTCGGGCAACCTCAACATGACCACCGTGTCCGTGCGCACCAACATGTCGCTCGCGCAGGCGGTCGGCCGGTGGATCGGCACCGACGACACAATCGTGCCGGTGGAGCAGATCATCCCGCCGGACGTGGACGAGGAGCAGATGCGCCAATACAACCAGGCCGAGTTCGCCGCCTCTGAGGGCAACGCGACCGTGGCCGCCATGCGCTACCTGGGCAAACCGACCCGCGTGCTGGTCCACGACCTGGTGGATGACTCCCCCGCGTCCGGTGTGCTGGAAGCAGAGGACGTGATCACCCGCATCGACGGTACCCCCGTCACCGAGCCCAGCGAGGTGCAGGAAAAGGTTCACGCCCACTCCCCCGGCGACGAGATCACCGTGAGCATCGAGCGTGACCGCGCCCCGATGGACGTCCGCGTCCGCCTCGGCGAGAGCCCCGAGGACAAGGGCACCCCGATGGTAGGCATCCTCATGACCTCGGAGCCTGGCGGCGACGTGACGGTCAACTACAACCTCAACGACGTCGGCGGCCCCAGCGCCGGCATGATCTTTTCGCTGGCCGTGATAGACAAACTGAGCCCCGGAGAGCTCAACCACGGCAAGTTCGTCGCCGGCACCGGCACCATCGCGGAGGACGGCGAGGTCGGCCCGATCGGCGGGATCCAGCACAAGCTCGCCGCAGCGCGCGACCAGCACGTCGAGCTGTTCCTCGCCCCGGAGGGCAACTGCGACGCGGTCCGCACCGTCGACCCCGGCGACATGACCGTGGCGAGCGTAGGCTCGCTGCAAGACGCCGTCACCGCCATGGACAACTTCGCCGCGGGCAAGGAAGTCCACGGCTGCGGTGAGTAGCGCTCACCCGAAGCGCTGGTAGGCCTCCAAGTAGCCCTTCGCCCTTTCTGCCCGCGGCGCCCGGTCCGCCCACTCCCAGAACTCGGCGGAGTGCCCGGGGATAAACGTGTGCACCAGCTCATGGACGATCACGGCGTCGAGCACGTAGTCCGGGACCCCCTTGAGCCGGGAGCTGATCCGGATGTCGCCGGTGGTCGTGGTGCACGACCCCCAGCGCGTCTGCTGGTTGTCCACCCAGCGGATGGAGCCGACGCGGGCGCGGCCGTCAAGCACCTCTCGGTTCAGCTGCGTGGCGCGGGCGGTGAGGGTGGCGTCGTTGAGCGCGCTCGCCTGCGTCTTCTTCGCCACGCGCGCGAGCATCTCCTCCACCACCTGGTCCTCTTGCGCCTGCGAAAAACGCGCGGGGATGCGGATCTCCACGACGCCGCCGACCAGGCGTGCCTGCACAGACCGGGTGCGGCGGGCCGAGCGGATGACGCGGTAGGGCTGCTCGCTCACGCGCGTCACCGGAACTCCGCGAGCGTGTCCAGCACGCCCTGGCCGTACTGCTCAATCTTGGCGGGGCCGACGCCGGAGATGCCGAGGAGCTCGTGCTCGTCGGCGGGCATGGCCTCCGCGATAGAAAGCAGCGTGGCGTCCGTGAACACGATGTAGGCGGGCTTGCCGGCCTCGCGCGCCTGGTCCCTCCGCCAGCGCTTGAGGGCGCCGAAAACGGCTTCGTCGTAGCTGGGTTCGCAGTCCTCGTGGCGTCCCAGCGTCTTCTCCGCGGGGGTGAACAGCAGGTTGTTGCACACGCGGCAGCGGCGGTTGCGCTTCAGCCGCTCGGGGGCCTTCTCCACCTCCAGCTCGGGGGCGATGCCGTCGAGGAAGCGAGAGCGGCTGCGCGACTTGCGCCCGCCCTCCTGTCTGGCGAAGGACCAGGACAGGCGCAGGTGCTCGCGGGCGCGCGTCACGCCGACGTAGAACAGGCGGCGCTCCTCTTCAACCTGGTCATCGCCCGCTTTGATCGCGTGCGAGATCGGCAGCGTGTTCTCCACCAGACCGATCAGGAACACCGCGTCCCACTCCAGGCCCTTCGCGGCGTGCAGGCTGGCCAGCGTGACGCCGTCCACCGACGGCGGCTGCTTCGCGTCCGCGCGGCGGCGCAGCGACATCAGCACTTCCGGCAGGGTCTCCGCCTCGCGGCTGCGCACGATCTCCTCAATGAGGTCCACCAGCGCGCCGAGGGTCTGCCAGCGCTCGCGCGCCTTCGCGCCCTCCGGCTCGGTCGGCGTCAGCCCCAGCGGGCCGAGGGCGGCGCGGGCCACCGCCACCGGATCGTCCGGCAGGTCGCCGCGGCGCGATGCAGCAACGAGTGCGCGGATCGCCTCGCGGATCTCGCCGCGCTGGAAGAAGCCCTCCCCGCCGCGGACCTGGTACATGATGCCCGCGTCCGCGAGCGCCGCTTCGAACGCCGCCGACTGTGCGTTGATGCGGTAGAGGACGGCGATTTCTCGGGCGGGCACGCCGGCGTCGAGAAGCTCCCTGATCTGGATGGCTACCTCGCGCGCCTCGGTCGGCTCGTCATCGTACGCGGTGAACGTGGGCTGCGGGCCGTGCTCGCGCATGCCCTGCAGCTCGAGTCGGGTGCCCGCCTCGCGCCCCTTCGCCTTGCCAATCACGGTGTTGGCCAAGTCCGTGATCTCCGGGGTCGAGCGGTAGTCGCGCTGCAGCTTCACGACGGTCGCGTGCTCGTACGTCCGCGAAAAGTTCAACAAGTATTCCGGGGTCGCGCCGGTAAACGAGTAAATGGTCTGGTTGGCGTCGCCGACGACGGTGAGGTCGTCGCGCTGGCCCAGCCACCCCTCCAGGACGCGCTGCTGCAGCGGCGTGACGTCCTGGTACTCGTCCACCACGAAGGACTGGTACTGGGCGCGGAACTCCTCCGCCACCGCCGGCGCGTTCTCCAGCGCGCCCGCGACGTGCAGCAAGAGGTCATCGAAGTCGAGCAGCATGCCGTCCGGCGACGTCTTCGACTCCTCGTAGGCGCGGTAGACCTGGGCCACCTTCGCCGCGTCCGCGGGCGGGGTGCGCTTCGTGCCCGCGACTCGCTCGGCGTAGTCGTCCGGGCCGATGACGCTGGACTTCGCCCACTCGATCTCGCCGAGAAGGTCACGCACCATTTCCTTGCCGGAGTCCAGCCCGGCGGAGCGCGCCGCGCGGCCAACGAGCGGGAACTTGTTGTCCAGCAGCTTCCACGGCAGGTCACCGGCGATCTGGGGCCAGAAGTACTGCAGCTGACGGCGCGCCGCAGCGTGGAAGGTGCGGGCCTGCACCCCGCCCACCCCCATGGTGCGCAGGCGGTCGCGCATCTCGCCCGCGGCGCGTTGCGTGAACGTCACCGCCAACACCTTCGTGGGCGCCACGATCCCCTGGTCCACCAGGTTGGCAATGCGGTACGTGATGGTGCGCGTCTTGCCCGTGCCGGCGCCCGCGAGGATGCACACCGGGCCACGCGGAGCGGTGGCTGCCACGCGCTGGTCCTCATCCAACAAACTCAAGTCCACTGCCATCGGTGTGTCCTTTGTCCTTCCCTCTTAGATCTCGCCTGCGGCCCAGCGCTCAATCAGCTGCCGGGCGATGCTGCCTTCGGGCGCGAGCGTGAGCCTGCCCAGGTCCTCGCGCGTCGCCCAGATGATCTGGCTGAGCTCTCCATCTGTATCCCCCACCTGGGTCTCGTCTGCGGTGCGGGCGCGGAAGCCCAGCATCAGCGAGCCCGACAGTGCCCACGGCTGCGACCCAACATACGCGATGTCGGTGACCCGCCGCCCCGTCTCCTCCAGGACCTCGCGCGCGAACGCGTCCTCCGCGCTCTCGCCCACATCCATGTAGCCGGCAATGCAGGTGAAGAACCCCGGGCGGCGGCGGTTTTCCCCCAGCAGGATGCGGTCGCCGGCGGCGTGCTCGACGACCCCGATCACGCACGGGTCGATCCGCGGGAAGATCGGCGTGCCGGACGCGCCGCGGGCGACGATCCCGGACTCGCCCCAGGTCAGCGGCGAGCCGTCCGTCGGGTCGAAGGCGTAACGCTCCCGCGCAGCCAGCAGGCCGACGGCCCGGGAGACGAGGTAGTTGTCCGCATGGCTGCGCGCGTGGCCGGTGCGCGGGGCGAGGTCGGCGGCGCTGGCGGAGCGCAGCCGCGCGGCGGTGACCTCGGGCGTGATCTGCACCCGGGTGGTCACCTCGATCCCCGCCGGAAGCTCCGGAAACAGGAGTGGTGCGCCCTCGGCGGTGAGGGGGAGGTGCGAGGTGGCGTCGATAAGCAACAGCACAGGCGCGCTACTCCGACGGCTTCTGCGCCTCGGGCGACTCCTGCGGCTGGGTCATGCGCACGTAGAGCAGGCGGTCGCCGGGCTCGACGGTTTCCGCCTCGGGCACGTCCATGCGGTAGAGCTCGCCGGAGCGGACGACGCCGAGCACGATGTCGGCGAGGTGGCGCGGGTTGGAGCCGACCTCGTCGTCTGCGATGGGGCGCTCCGCCACGGCAAAGCCCTCGTCGGGGCTGAGCAGGTCTTCCATCATCTCCACCACCGGCGGGGTGACGGTTGCGAGGCCCAGCAGGCGGCCCGTCGTTTCCGCGGACACCACCACGGAGTCCGCACCGGACTGCATGAGCAGGTGCTGGTTTTCGCTCTCGCGGGCGCTGGCCACGATCATGGCGCTGGGGGCAAGCTCGCGCACGGACAGCGTGACCAGGACCGCGGTGTCGTCCGAGCTGGGCGCAACCACGACGGAGCGGGCGCGGGTGATACCGGCGACGCGCAGCACGCCGGACTTGGTGGCGTCGCCGTGGACGGTGACCAGGCCGCGTTTCTCCGCCTGGCCCAGGGTGACCGGGTCCGAATCGATGACGACGATGCTGGTGGGCGCGGTGTCCCCGGCGAGCAGGGCGTCCACTGCGGAGCGCCCCTTCGTGCCGTAGCCGACGACGATGGTGTGATTACGCACAGTTCTCCTCCACTGCTGAATTTGGAGTGTCTTACGGGAGTCCTCCGTAAGCACGGACAGGGTCGTGCCGACCAAGAGCATCAGGAAGGCGACGCGGGCCGGAGTGACCACGAAGATGTTGACCAGCCGCGCCCCCTGCGTCACCGGCGTGATGTCGCCGTAGCCGGTGGTGGACAGCGACACGGCCGAGTAATACAGGGCGTCCACAAACGTCAGCGGCTCCGAGTAGCCGTTCGAGTCCAGGTACACGATGAGCGCCATGGCCACGACCAACACGGCCGCGTAGCCAAAGCGGCGGGCAATGAGCACCCACGGCGTCGTGCGCTCCGCGGTCGGAATATTGATGACGTCCAGGAGCGTATGGACCGGGATGTCGTCGCGCTCCTCGTCGTCGCGGACCCGGTCGCGCCAGGCAAAGGGGTAGCGAAGCTGCATCGAATCGGGCTCCCTTCTGCTCTATCGCTCCGCCGGAGGTACGGCAGGGTCTGTGGACGGAATTGTCTCCGAATCCGAAACACTATCACCGTCAACGTCGAGGAGCTGTTCCAGCTCGTCCGCGCCCGGCAGGTGCTCGGGTGCGAAGGTCTCGCCGGTGCGCACGTAGAAGAACACCGCGCGCACGGGGGCGCTATCGCCCGCGATCCGGCGCCACGCTTCCTGGTAGACGGCCAACTGCAGTTTCGCTGCCTCCATCTGCGCCGGCTTCGGCTTTTCGCCGGTCTTCCAATCCACGACGACCCACCCTGCGCCGCCCGCGTCCCGGAACACGGCGTCCATCCGGCCGCGCACCACGGAGGTGCCCAGGGCCAGCTCAAACGGGTATTCCACGTGGGCCGGGGTCCGGGCGGCCCACTCGCTGCGCTCGAAGGAGTCCTTGAGTCGGCGCAGCGTCGCGGCGTCCACCTCCGCCTCGTCGCCGCCGGGCAGCTCGTCCTCCGTGAGCAGCGGGCGCTGGCCGTAGAACTCCTCCAGCCACTCGTGGAACGCGGTGCCGCGCTTGGCGTAGGTGTTCGGCTTGAACGGGACCGGCCGGCGCGCCCGGCGCGCGAACTGCTCCTCGTCCGCCTTGAGCGCGACGACGTCCGAGGCCGTCAGCTCCGCGGGCATGACCACCAGCGTGTCCGGGGACTTCGCCCGCTCGTGTTCCTCGATGAGCGCGGTCACGTCGCGTTCCCACAGCGAGAAGAGTTCGCCCTCCGCGAGCCCGGGCAGCTTCTCGACGCCACGCACCCACCCCGCGGCCTCCACCTCCCCCGGGGCGAGCTGGTAGGCGGGCCAGGTGCCGGTGGCGGGGGCGTCGACAAGCGTCGGGGCGTCCTCGGTGGGCGTTTTCTCGGCCTCGGCTGCCTCGGCCCACTCGACCGTCTCGGGGACCAGCTGGCGCAGCGGGGCGAAGTGCTCGTAGGGCTTCGCGTCGCGGCGCACGTCGGGTTTGCGGCGCGAGCCGGTGATGAGGAGCTTGCGCTCCGCGCGGGTCACGGCAACGTAGAACAGGCGCGCCGATTCTTCCGCCAGGCCCGCGCGGACGAGCTTGAGCCAGGCGTCGGCGGCCTTTTCAAACTGGGTGCGGTTTTCCACCTCACCGAAGTCCGGCAGGTATTCGGGGTTGCCAAAGGACGCGTCGGGCACGCGCTGGACCCAGGTGAGGAATGTCTCCGCCTTGGCCGCGTACGTGTTGGCGTCTGCGTGCAGGACGGCGACGGTGTCCCACTCCAGTCCTTTCGCCTTGTGCGCTGTGAGGATCTGCACCCGGTCCGTGCGTGTCGGCACGTTGCCGGGTGCCAGGCCGTCCTCGTGCTCGCGGGCGAGCGCGAAATAGTCCAGCAGTCCCTCCACGCTGGTGCCGGGGTAGGCAGCGACCGCGGAGAGCAGACTGTCCAGGTGGACGGTGCCTGCGGTGTTGCCCATCCCCTGGCGGGCCAGGACCTCGGTGCGGATGCCAAAGACGTCGATGATGTCCGCGAACAGGTCAGGCAGGCGTTTGCCCAGGCTGTTGGTGCGCAGGGAGCGGAGCTTAGCCGCCAGGTCCTGCAAGCGGCGCAGTCCTTCCTCGCTGTATCGCTCGGGCTCGCCCAGGTCCGCCACCGCGTCGGCGAGGCCTGCGGGGCGATCGGTAGACGCATTGAGTTCCGCGGCGCGGGCCACGAGCTCGTCCAGCTGGGCCGCCAGCCGCTCCTGCGCGGTCTGCGGGTCCGCGTGCTCGGGCCCGCTGGGGTCGGCGCTGGCTCCGGTCGCGCGCAGGTTCACCGCACGCGAGGCCAGCGCGGCGAGGTCCGCCAGGCCCAGGCCGACGGCGGGGCCGCCGAGGATGCGCAGCGCGGCTGCCGAGTCCGCGGGCCGCACCAGCATCGTGGCCACCGCGAGGGTGTCGGCGACTTCGGGGATGTCCAGCAGCCCGCCCACGCCGACGATTTCGAAGGGCACGCCGCGCTCCGCGAGCGCCTCCGCCATCTCGGCGGAGTGCCGGTTCTTGCGCACCAGCACGGCGGCGGAAAACGGTGCGTTGTCTCGCGCGCACTGTACGTATTGGGCGGCCAGATCGTCCGCCACGAAGGCGAGTTCCTCGTCGTTGGTGGCAAAGAAGCCGAGTGCGACCTCGCCTTCTTGCGCCCCGGGGCGGGCCGCCAACGGCGCGACGGCGCGGTTGTCCCCGCGCCCGAGGACCGCGTCGGAGATGCTGTTTGCCAGCGCGAGGACCTCAGGCGGGTTGCGCCAGGACGTGGTCAGCTGCTTCTTCGGCGCGGGTGCGCCGCCCGCGGCCGGGAAATCGTGGACGAAGGCCTGGAGGTTGGCGGCGGTGGCCCCGCGCCAGCCGTAGATGGCCTGCATCGGGTCGCCGACGGCGGTCACGGTGAGGTCTGGGTCCGCGCCCTGCCCGAACAGGTTGCGCAGTAGCACGCGCTGGGCGTGCGAGGTGTCCTGGTACTCGTCCAGCATGACCACGCGGAAGCGCTGGCGCTGCGCCTTACCCACGCCCTGGTGGTCGCGCGCCAGCTTGGCGGCGACCGACATCTGCTCATTAAACGTGACCACCCCGCGCGCCCGCAGCTCCTCGTTGAGGGCCCGGGCCAGCGGCAGGTATGCGCGGCGTTCCTCCTGGGTCGCGCGCCATCCGCGCAGCTTCTTGGTGAATTCGGTGCGCGCCCGCGGCGCCAAGGGCAGCGACTCCGTTTCCGCGAGGAACGCCGCCGCGTCCTGGTCTACCTCGTCGGGCGTGGTCAGCTCGTTGCCCATGGAGGTCATCAGCGCCAGCAGCCCGTCCACCACGGTGGACACGGACGGGTTGCGCCCGTCGGCGGAAATGATGCGTCCGGGGTAGTCGGTGACCACCTCCGTGGCGATGGCGTACAGTTCCGCCGCGGTGATGAGCCGCGAGTCCGGTTCCACAGGAACGAGCAGCCCAAACTCGCGGACGAGGTCCCCCGCGTACGCATCGTACGTAGCTACGGTCGGGGCGATGACCTGCAGCGCGTCCGCGAGCTGCCCGCCCGGGTCCAGGCGGCGCACCAGGTCCTGGTTGGCGGCCAGCGTGCCGAGCCGGTCGCGGATGCGTTTGCCCAGCTCCTGCGCCGCCTTGCGGGTAAACGTCAGGCCCAGGATCTCGTCGGGCCGGGCGTAGCCGTTGGCCACGAGCCACACCACGCGCGCGGCCATGGTTTCCGTCTTTCCGGCCCCAGCGCCGGCGACCACCAGCAGCGGGCCCGGGGCCGCGCCGATCACGTCGGCTTGTTGCTCGGTGGGCGGGAACTTTTGCTGCAGGTACCGCGAGAGCACGGTTGGTGACATATCAGGCGTTGTCTGCGACACGGGTGACCACCTCTCCTTCCGGTTGTACTGGGCACAGGGCGCGCACCGCGCAGCGCTCACAATGCGGCCCGGCCACGGCGCGCAGCTCGGGCCCCGCCAGCGCCGCCGGCAGCGGCTCCAACAGCTGTGTGAGCGCGTCCAGCTCCTCGGGCGTTTTTGGTGCCTGCTCGCGGGTGGCACGCTTCGATTTGTCCGCATTCGGGTAGACCAGCACGGCCCCGCCAACCTCCAGCGGCTCGTCGCCGTCGCGCGCGGTGGTGACGGCGTTCCCGTCGATCCGCCCCCGCGACAGCGCCAGCTGGTAGGCGGCGAGCTGCATGTTCTCGGCCGTGTCGGCGTTCGTTGGCACCGCGCTGCCCGTCTTCAAGTCCACGATGTGGACCTTCCCGGAGTCCTCGCGCTCGAGCCTGTCCAGCCGCCCGGCGATGCGCACCGTATCGCCCACGTCCACGCTCACCGGGATCTCCACCCCAACCTGGGTAAACGCGCTTCTGGATTCCTCCAGCCACTGCGCGGTCCGCTCCAGCATCGCCTCGAAGTCAGCCACGTCGCGCTCCGCCTTCCACGCCGGCCCGTCCTCGGCGTCGCGCCGCGCCGCCACGGCCGCCGCGCGCACCGCCGCCTCGTCCACGCCGCGCCCCAGCGCCTCCAGGTACGCGTGCGCCATCGACCCGTAAATCATCGCCAGGTTGTCATCCAGCCCAACCATCCGCTCAAGCACCTCGCGCATCGGGCACTGCAGTAGCCGCTCGATGCGCGACGGTGACAGCGTCATCGCCTCCGCCAGGGCAGTGCTTACCGACGCCCCTCCGATCCCCCACCACTGCCCAGGATCAGCCCCGGGCACACCGGCTCGGGCCAGCCGCGCCAGCTGGCGCACCGCCTGTTCCCGCACGACCTCGCTGCTTTCGGGCGAGGCGAGCGCCCGGCGCAGCTCCGCGACGATCTCGTCCCGGGCGAGCAGGCGCACCCGCGCCTCCGGCTCCGCGTCGCCCCCGACCCCGCTGGTCTCTCGGGCGAGCTCCACCTCCTGGGCCTCGATGTCGAAGTCGCGACAGTACTCCTCGATGAACCGCGAGGGGACGATCAGCTCGTCGCCGTCCTGATCGTCCACCGCGGTGACGAGAACGCGATCCGTCGCGCGCGTGACCGCCACCCAGAACAGGCGGCGCTCCTCGGCCAGGCGCTCGGCCGTCCGCGAGATCGGCACGTTCGGCTCGACCCCGTTGTCCAGCAGGTCCATGAGGTCCTCCTGGCGGAAGAGCGAGCCGGTTTCTCCCAGGCTCGGCCACGAGTTCTCCTGCACACCGGCCACGATGACGCGCGCGAACTCGCGGCCCGCCACGCCGTGCGCGGTGAGCAGCGCCACTGCGTCGGGCGCCGCGCTGCGGCGGTCGCGCACGCCCGTCGGCAGCTCCTGCGCGTCGATGTCCGCCACGAACGAGTCCACTCCTGCTGCTGCGCGGCGCTCGGTGAAGTCGCCGGCGGCGTCGAAAAGCGCCATGACCGCGTCCAAGTCCCGGTCCGCCTGCGAGCCGCTCGCCCCGCCGCGCAGGGCGACCGCGAGCAGGTGGTCCGACAGCCCGGTCGCGTGCCAGAGCGCCCAGAGCACCTCCTCCACGCTGCCGCCGTCCGCCTGCGCGCGCCTGGCGGCGTCGAGCACCCGCCGCACGCGCGTGAGGATCGAGAGCTCGCGGTCCGTGAGCACGGGGCCGAAGTCCGGCAGCTCCGCAGGGCTGAGCAGCAGGCGGCGCAGACTCTCCTCCGCGCGCACCTCGGGTTCCCAGCGGCGCAGGCCGCGCAACAGGCGGCGCAGGGTGACGGGGTCGGCGCCGCCGACGGGGCCGAGCAGGAAGTCGCGCCACTGCGCGGGGGTGAGCTCCTGGTCTAGCGCGCGCAGGCCGGTGAGCAGGGCCGCGACGATGCGCTGCTCCCCGAGCACCACGTCGGTGGGGTTGAGCATCACCGGCACCCCGGCGTGCAGCAGCGCGCGGCGCACCGGCTCCAGCATCGGCGTGGAACGCACCACGACGGCCATGTCCCGGTAGGCCACCCCGTCCTCCAGGTGCGCGCGGCGCAGGGCGTCCGCCACCGCGGCGTGCTGGGCGGCGTCGCTCCGCGTGACGGCCACGCGCCGCTCGGGGTCGCGGCGCGACTCCCCCAGGTCGATCACCTGGTGGTCGAGACCGCCCAGGTCGTGGAAGAAGCGCGGGGAGGCGCCGCGGAAGTGGAAGATGGACTGGGCGACGTCTCCCCCGACCACGCCGAGGTCTGCGCCGGAAAGGAGCCGCCGCACGAATTCGGCGGGGGCGGGGGCGAGGTGCTGGGCATCGTCGACAAGCACTGCGTCCCACCTAGGCACCTCCCCGCGCAGGACCTCGCTGACCAGCTCGGACGCGGAGAATCTGGTGGCCGGGGTGAGCGCCATGACCTGCTGGTACTCGCGCAGGAAGTCGGCGGAGGCGCACCAGATGGGCACGTCGTAGCGCTCGCCGAGTCCGCGCAGCTCGTCGGCGGTGAGCCCGCGCTCGACCGAGCGCAGGAGCACATCGCGCAGCTGTCGGGCAAAGCCGAGCATGCCCATCGCGGGGCGCAGCTCCTCGGGCCAGGTGCCGCGTACGTCCTCCACCTGGCCGGCAAGAAGTTCGCGGATCACGGCGTCCTGCTCGGCGCCGGAGATCAGGCGGATCTCCTCGTCGAAGCGCTGCCGCAGCACCGCGAACGCGAGCGAGTGGACGGAGCGCACCATCGGCTCGCTGGCGACAAACCCGCTGCGCGCGAGCCGGTCGGAGATCTCCGCGCGAAGCCGGGCCGCCGCCTCCTTGGAGTCCGTGACCACGACGACGCCGCTGGCGTCCCCGCCTTGCTCGGCCAGCCGAAGCGCCGCGGCCACCGCCGTATCCACTAGGAAGCTGGACACGCCGGAGCCGGCCTCGCCGGTGACCTTCCACAGCCCGCTCGCCGGAAGCGTGACGGGCCACGAGCGCTGCGTGGTCGTGCGGCGGCGCGGGACAAGGCGCGCGCGGGGGATCCGCGCGGCGGGAGTCATCGGTTCGGTGCGTGGGGTTGGCATGCGCCCTAGTCTGCCAGGCTAGGCGGACACGAGGACCTCACGCACCCACGAAACCCTCGAACCTATGTTCGCTCCCGCGGTGCGGGCTGCGATTTCGCGGAACTCGAGCGCCCGCTCCGCCAAGAACCCCACGTCGGGGATGTGTGCCCAGCGCGACACCACGCCGTCATCCACCGCCCCGGCGAGCAGGCCGTCCACCATCGTCAGCGCGGCGGTATACCCGCGGGGGCGCGGGCTCACCGAGGGCACCAGCTCCGTCACCACCGGCGCATCCGTGCCGGAAAACAGGCAGCAGGCGAGGAAATCGATATGGGCAGTAACCAGCTGGTTCTCCGCGGGGTCCAGGTCGAAGCCTCGCCAGGCCGCGCGGTCCGCCTCCGCCCATGCATCGTCGCGGGGTGCGGGTGGGGCGTTGAACTGGGTCAGTGGGGCGTCGATAAGCAACGCCGCAGCGATCGCCTCATCGACGCGCGCTGCCGGCTCCCCCGGCGCGAACTCGTTGGCGCAAAACCCGTTGACCACGAGGCGGCCGTCGGTGGAGCGCACCGGTCGCGCGAAGCGGACGCCGCCGAGCGAATCGCCCAGCTTGTCGCGCACCTTGCCCGACCAGGCGGCGGTCTGCGTCGCGCGAGCCACGACAACGTGGCCGAAGCGCAGGCCGTTGTCCCACGCGGGCGAGGTCGGCTCACCGCGCCCCTCCAACTGGAAGGCGGAAAGTACGTGCTCCGGAATCAAGGCGCCCCCCTAGCTCGCCGCAGGGCGCGGGTAGGGCCACGGGTTGGCCAGGCACGTGTCCGGGTTATCCGGGTAGACCTCTTCCGGGTCAAAGGAGTGCAGCTGGCCGTTGTTCAGGCTCAGGGTCTGCTGCATCATCACCGGCGCGAGGGCGCCATCCGCCGGGCACGGCTCGTGCGATGCGAAACCAAGAGCGTGCCCCACCTCGTGGTTGATCAGGTACTGGCGGTAGCGGCCCAGGTCGCCCTCGAACGGCGCTGCGCCGCGCACCCAGCGGGCCTCATTGAGCACGACGGTGTCATCCCCCGTGATCATGGTCCGGCAACTCGTTTCCATGTCCAGCTCCATGCCGCACATCTCCTTAGCGGTGTTCAAGGAGGTAAGGCGGATCTTCACGTCCGGGTTGTCAGCGCCGGAGACGTGCTCGAAGCGGAAGCGCGAGTCGTTGGTCCAGCTGCGCGGATCCAGCAGCGTCGCGTCCACCATTTCAGCGACGGCTTGGTCGCCGCCGTACGGGTTGGTATCCACCCCGTTTTCCACCTCGACGACGTAGCGCAGCGTCAGCTCGTCGCCCTTGCCCCCGTTGGCGCCCGGCGCACCCACCTCGCGGTACGTGCCCTCTCCGGCCTCCGCGATCGGTCCACCCGGCGGCAGCTCCAACGCGTTCTGCTCCCCCTCCGGCAGTTCGGCGGGCTTGCGCTCGACGTCGCCCTCAACGCCGCCCTCGCCGCTGCTCGAATCCTGGCCCGCGGCGCCAATTCCGCGCTCGGAGTGCCCCTCCGATCCGGCAGCGTCCACCACGGGAGAGCCCGGGTTTTGGAACATGTTCACTACGACGAGCAGCGTCAGGACCGCGAGGACCGGGATTGCGTAGGCACGCCACCCGTACTCGCGGGCAAAGCGGACGAGGCGGCCTTCGCCGCCGTCATCGTCGCCATCCCACTCACCGAAGAAGTCCTCCGCGTTGGCGTTTGCGTCCACATCGCGCCGGTCGTTCGCGTCGGGCCACTCGGCGTTGCTCTGCCTCGTCGTCATAACCTCTCAATCTATCGCATGAAGCCGACAGAGCGCGCGGTGGTCGAGCCCTGCTCCACGTACGCGATCCGGTCCGTGCGGATGAGGTAGGTACGCTCCTTCTCATCCACCACCTTCAGGGTCGACTGCCCGGACTCAATCGCCTGTTCAACCACGCTGAGGATGTCCTCCTGCCCTTCCGGCAGCTTGATCACGAGTTCGCGCGCGGTGTCGGCCAGACCAAACTTGATGTCCATAAAAGCGGGTCACGTTCCTTCACTAGTAGTTTTGCTTGTACCGGCTCGTTGTTAAGCGGTGGCCCTATTGTAACGGCCTCAAGCTAAGATGAGCGTGTGCCTAGATCAGCTGAGAGTGAACACCGCCCCGCCCCGACATTCGAGGAACTCGGTGTCGCCGCCGAGCTGCTCGACGCGTTGGCGGAGCAGGGCATCGAGCGGACCTTCTCCATCCAGGAGCTGGCCATCCCGCTCGCGCTCGACGGGCGCGACCTCATCGGGCAGGCCCGCACCGGCATGGGCAAGACCTACGCCTTCGGCATCCCCCTGCTGGACCGCGTGTTTGATGACGCCGCGATTGCGGAACTCGACGGCACGCCGCGCGCCCTCGTCGTCGTGCCCACGCGCGAGCTCGCCGCCCAGGTCGGCGAGGACCTCGAGCGCGCCTCCATACACACCCCGGTCCGTGTCGCCACAATCTACGGCGGCAGGCCGTATGAGGAGCAGCTCGCGGCTATCGACGCCGGCGTGGACGTCATCGTCGGCACCCCGGGTCGCCTGCTCGACCTCCTGCAGCGCGGCGACCTCTCGCTGAGTCAGGTGGCCATCCTCGTGCTCGACGAGGCCGACGAGATGCTGGACATGGGCTTCCTTCCCGACATCCAGAAGCTCTGGTCGGCGCTGCCGCAACAGATCCAAACCATGCTCTTTTCCGCGACGATGCCGGCGCCGATCCTCACGCTCGCCCGGTCGATGATGCGCACCCCCGTGCACATCCGCGCCGAGGCACCGAACGCGTCGGCCACCCATACGAGCACGAAACAGGTGGTGTTCCGCTCCCACCGGATGGACAAGCCGGAAGTCCTTGCACGTCTCCTGCAGGCCCCGCACCGCGGTCGCACCATTATTTTCGCGCGTACGAAGCGCACCGCCGCCGAGGTCGCCGAGGACCTGGCGCAGCGCGGCTTCCCTGTCGGCACCGTCCACGGTGACCTTCGCCAGGAGGCGCGGCAGAAGTCACTCGACGCGTTCCGCACCGGCGAGGTGGAGATCCTCGTGGCCACAGACGTCGCAGCCCGCGGCATCGACGTCGACGACGTCACGCACGTGGTGAACTACCAGACCCCTGATGACCCGATGACGTACGTCCACCGCATCGGACGCACCGGGCGCGCCGGCCACTCCGGCACGGCGGTCACCCTGGTCGGGTTCGACGAGCAACACAAGTGGGAACTCATCGATTCCGAGCTCTCGCTAGGCAAGAAGGAGCTGCCCACCTGGTTTTCCACCTCCCCGGAGCTGTTCGAGGCGCTGGACATTCCGGACTCGGCTGCACCAACCGTGGGCCACCCGCGTAAAGTTCTCGGGGCGCGGCCAAAACGGCCAGCGGAAAAGAGCCAGAAAAAGCAGGGAAGGAACCGGCGTTGAATAGACCGTTGCGACGTACCCGGGGCGATCTGATCGCCACCGGTGTCATAACCGCCGTATCGGCAGGCCTCCTGGCCACAGCGTTCTTCACCGCGCCGATTCGCTCCTCTGAGCTCACCCCGGCTGCCGAGCAGCAGGAGGACTACGGCCAGTTGGCGGTCGTGCCGGAGTCGCTCACCGAGTCGTTCCGCCTGCCCGACTCCTCCCCCAACTCGGCTCCGCTGGTGGTCAACGGCCTCATCATCACGTACAACGACCACACCATCACCGCCACCACCCCGGAGGGCGACACCGCCTGGACGTACACTCGCGACAAGGAGCTGTGCACGCTCGCCGGGGCGTGGGACAAGGTGGTTGCGGACTACCGCGGCAATGGCGGCTGCGGCGACGTCGTGGGGATTGACGCGAAGACCGGCGAGTACGCGTCGACACGCTCCGCCCCAGGCCCCGACCAGGTGGCGAACGTCTCCTCCAACGACCGCGTCGGGTACGTCAGTTCGCAGCACGTCGAGCTGTGGCGCTCTGACCTGGTGCGCACCGTGGAGTACGGCACCATCGAGGCCCCGCAGGAGCCCGACATGCAGCCCAACGAGTGCCCGATCACGTCGGCGCTCACCCGTACCGAGCTCCTCGCCGTCACCGAGGTGTGCGACGGCGGCACATTCCTCCGCTTCCAAAACGCCACCCCGGAGGACTCCCGCTCCCCGGAGATGAACGGCTCCGTCGAGCTCCCCGAGGGCGCCTACCTCGTCGGTATCTCCCAGGACGCCGCCGCGATCTACGACCCGCAGTCTTCAGAAGTACGCTCCTACAACAAGGACGGCAAGGAGCTCAAGGTCTCGGAGGTCCCGGAGCTGCCAGAGCCTGAGCAGCTTGACGACGCCACCCGCATCCTCCCCGTCCACGACCTCCCCCACCACATGACGTACCACGTGGGCGACTACCTTCTGCTCCTGGACCCCGCCGAGCTCAACGTCACCGGCGTGTTCCAGGGCGCGAAGGGCACCGGCTTTGCCGCCGACGACCGCCTCCTCTACGCCTCGGATTCCGGTGTCGCGGTCATCAACTGGGACAAAAACTCCGTGGAGAAGATCATCCCCGTGGACCGCGGCGACTACAACGGGCCGATCTCCATCGACTCCGCGGGCGCCACCGTGGTGGAAAAGCGCGGCGACGAGATCGTCGCGCTCAGCGCCGAGTAGTCGCGGGCACCGGGGCGTCGATTAGCGCTCTGCTTTGCGCAGCTCGTAACGGGCTTCGTTGTACTGCGCCGTCTGCGGGTGGAACACGGTGAACAACACGAGTGCGGCGGAGATGCCGGTAACGATGCCCAGGGCGACCGCGCCGCCGGTCACCATATAGAAGGCGACACCGATGAGGATCGCCTGGATCAAGACGATTGCGCCCGTGCTGCGCGGCCGGCCCTGCAGCGTGCGGACGGCCACGAACGCGACAAAGCCGAAGATGATGAGCAGGAAGACCGCAGTGCCGAGGGGGACGAAGTGCGTCGCTGCGGAATCGGACTCCAGCGAGCTGTCCTGCACCCCGCGGACCTGGGCGACAAGGAGGCTGCCCGCGTACACAAACATGGCGAGGCATTGGACGAGGACGACGACGGCGCCGAACCGCATGATGGGCGGAACCACTGCGGAGGCACGCCGTGCCGTTTCCAGGTCCATTGGCGGGCGTGGTTGACGAGGAGAGCGGGATTTCTTTTCAGTCACGTCTTGTTAGTCTAACCGTCACTTTGCGGTCGACTTCACCGCGACATAACCGGGTGCAGTAGCAGCACCGTCACAGCCACCGCGGAAGAATCAGGGCGGAATCACAGATTCTTGATTTGACCTTCCCACCCGCGTGTGCGTGCGCGAAAATTCCCATTTCCGCAGTTCAAACCGTTGATGATGCGTTCCCAAATTCGTTGGAAATCCCAATATGAATTGCCCGGAGGGGAAAAATTCATATGATTAGTGTCACATTTCGGCCTTTACCCCTAGCGCACATTGGCAATTCGTGCCATTATTCTCAGGTAGCAAAAACAACGGGCTGGTAACACAGCCCTTAACCCCAAGACACCACAGGGTTAACGCCAGGGAAACCGGCCGCCGGATCCCACCGAAGGGAACACCGCCCGGAACCTGGAATCAAACTTAGTTTGCAACTCGCCTCCCGCGAAGAGGCGAAGAAGTGGTGTGCGCGAAACCTGTTCAACGCTTATGTAAGGAGTATTTCATCATGGATTGGCGCCACGAAGCAATTTGCCGCGACGAGGACCCGGAACTGTTCTTCCCCGTCGGTAACTCCGGCCCGGCTCTGTCCCAGATCGCCCAGGCCAAGATGGTCTGCAACCGCTGCCCCGTCACCTCCCAGTGCCTGAAGTGGGCCCTGGAGACCGGCCAGGACGCAGGCGTGTGGGGCGGCCTGTCCGAGGAGGAGCGCCGCGCCATCAAGCGTCGCAACAAGGCACTGGCTCGCAACCGCGCCCGCCTGTCCGCGTAACGCGAACTCCCCCCACTCCGCATCACGCATCGCGTCGCCCGGGCGTACATCCCCGTGAAGCAGGGACAATTTCCCTGTAGGCACGTCCGAGCGATAAAGTGGAGTACCTGAACTTTGATCGCCCAGAACCGAACAGAACTAAGGAGGCTCCCATGAGCAAGCGTGGTCGTAAGCGCAAGGACCGTCGCAAGAAGAGTGCAAACCGCGGCAAGCGTCCTAACTCTTAAGAACAGCGCAGCGCCCCCCTCCCCGACTTTCACGCAATGTCGGCGAGGGGGCGTTGTCATGCGCGGGGTCGATCGGTGACATCGGCGCCTGTCTTGGCAACTGCGTCCGGGCGTGCCGCCTGACCCGGTGATGGCCGCTTCACCCACGGTGACGAGCCAAACGAAGCTAGCTCCATCTGGCCCGCCGCCACCAACAAAACCCCAGGTAGGCTCCCAACCCGCAATCCAAACGAAGCTAGCTCCATCTGGCCGCGCACCACCAACAAACCCCCAGGTCGACGCGCAGCCCGTCACCCAAACGGAGCTAGCTCCATCTGGCCGCGCGCCACCGCACCAGCAAACGCCGCACCACCAACAGACGCCGCACCGCACCCAAACTCAAGTCCCCCCCCAGAACCCGGAAAACTCCGCCTCCGCGCACGAGAAACCCTGGCGTAGATACGCCAAAGGCCTGGCCAACATGGCCAGGCCTTCCGCACAATCCGTCTCGCTTAGCCGAACACGCTTAGCCGAGCACCCCGGAGCCGAGGGCAGCGGCAGCGCCGCCGATAATGGCTAGGATCGCGATGATCGGCACGATGATGGCGGCGATGTTCGGGCCGCCTTCCGTACGGCTGTCGTCGGAAGCCGTGTGCAGCTCCTTCTTTTCCGGCTGGTCCTGCGTCTTCGGCGACGCCACCGTGGTCATTGCGCCGTCGTCGTTCTTGGTGGATTCCTTCGACTTTGCCGGTGCCGACTTCGCCGGCGCCGCCTTGGACGGTGCCGCCTCGACGGTCGGGTTCGCCGTCGCGGTCTCGGCCGCAGCCTCCTGAGACTTCGCGGTCTTGGTCGTCTTTGCAGGCGCGTTGGTAGCGCCTGCCATCACTGCGGATTTCGCGGATGCCTTGCCGGCCTTGACGTCGACGGCGAAGCGGTCTTCGAAGGCGGTCTCGCCATTCTGGTTGGTGACCTTCACGTCGAGCGGCATGATGGCTGCGTCGCCAGCGGTCACCGGCACGGTGACGGTGGCCTCGTCGCGGTCGGTCAGCGCGCCGTCGAGGACGATGTCCTTGGAGGCGTCGCCGTGCGGGGTGACCACCTGGACGGTGTAGCGGTTCAGGTCCGCACCCCTGTTGTTCACCTTCAGGGTGACTTTGCCGGCCTTGCCCGCCTCGAGGTTGGAGCTTGCCACCTCGACGTCGACGGTGCCCTCGTTCTTCTCCGCCTTGGTCAGGTCCTGCTGGTACTTGGCTGCAGTCTTCGCGGCAGCGGCATCAACCTTCGTGCTCTTGACGCCGACGGTGCCCACGGGCTTGCCAATGTGGCCGGTGTTGATGATCAGGTTGTCCCAGTCGGCGGGGACCCGGTAGTCACCGGTGTAGCAGTTTGCGCCCGGGTTGTAGCATTCCTGCGGCAGCTCGCCGCCGGAGACGGACTCGTGGTCGGAATAGTCAAAGTGGCTGAACTGGTAGAGGTAGTTCATCACCGAGTAGTAGTTGGGCAGGTAGTCGGAGTCCGGGACCTGGTTGGCAAACTTGGTGGAGCCGTTGTGGTCCAGGCCGAGGGTGTGGCCCAGCTCGTGGAGGATGGTGTTGCGGAACTGCTCGTCAGTGGTCATCCGGTCGTGGTTGGCCACGTAGAACGCGTTGTCACCAACCGTGGAGACACCCACCGAGTAGGTGCTCGGGTCCATCTGGTCGCCGACCATGCCGCTGCGGAAGACTGCGGAGCGGTCGCCCAGCATCTCATCGATGTTGTCCATGAGCTTGACGCCCTGCGGCTCGTTCTGGAAGTAGTACTTCGTATAGTCGCCGTAGACGCCACCGTGGCGCTCCGAGTAGTTCGGGATGTTGGTGTAGGACTCGCCGGCGTCGATGTGCAGGTTCACGTCGTGGTCCGCAAAAAGGTCGACAAGCTGCTGCAGGATGTCGTTGCTCGGGCGGTAGCTCTTCGTGTTTGCGTCCGCGCAGGCTGCCTGCTGCGGATTGTCAAAGCAGCCGAGAGACTCGTATTCGGACGGCATCCAGTTCATCTGCAGGAAAATGTCGGGGCGGTTCGGATCTGCGCCCCACGCGTTAAGGGGGAGCTCGGTGCCGTCGTTAAGCGTGAGCCCCTGCTCCTCCCACGCGTTGGCGAGGCCGTCGCCGTCGGTGTCCTCGGCGCCGTCCTGGGTGCGCATCGTCATCGTGGTCTCTGCAACGACGGTCTGGCCGGCGGCGATGTCGTCGAACCAGCGGCCGCGCTGGAACTGGGCACCGGACTCGTCGACGAAGCCGACCTCGTCCGGGTTGGTCGTGCCGTTGAAGGAGCTCGCAGCGCCGGAGTAGGTCGCGCCATCGAAGGAGATCTCCGTATCGTAGCCCAGAGCCTCGGGGCCGACCGTGAAGCGGCCATCCTCGTACGACCCCTGCAGCTCGCGCGCGGTGTTGATCTGGTTGGTCATGTCCAGCTGGTAGTAGGAGTCGCTGCCGCTGGTGTTCGTGATTTCGGTACGGACGGTGGCCGTGTTGCCATCGATGCGGAACTCGCGGGTGAACTGCACGCCGAGGTTGCGGTCCTCGTTGCGCATCGTGATCACGTCAGCCTTGCCGTCCTTGCGGGTCTGCACCTTTGTGTTCGCGCCGCTCATCTCAAGCTTCTGGCCGCCGAAGCGGAAGTCGATGTAGAAGGAAGAGTCCTGGGTGCCGCCGACGGAAGCCGGGTCGGTGAACTTAAAGGAGGAGATGCGTCCCTTGTCCAGCTCGACGTTGTGGAAGAAGGGGCCGACCTCGTCGGCGGTCACGGTGACCACGCTCGGGTCGTCAACAACCTTTGCCTCCGCGGGAACCCGGAAGGCGGGAACCATTACTGCGAGCGCGCAAGTGGCGGCAAGTGCTTTGCGGGCGATGGCGTTCATGACTGGTTCCTCTTCTCGGTTCAGCGGGTCGCGGGGATGGTGTCCGTGCGCTGTCCGCAGCGTGTCTGTTCTATTGTTTACGGGCTTTAGTTTATGCACAAGGACTATGCAGAGGGAAGCTGTGTAAATCCAGCTACGAATTTTTACCGTTTTACCCGTTCTATTTACTGATTGTTCAACACGCTATCAGGGTCTGGCTGGGCTTTGTGGTCACGTGCATACGTAATTTGTTCTACAACCGCCCCCGAAATACGGCCGACATTTAAGAACCATAAGAATTGTTCAACAGCCCACAAGATTGCATATTATACCTACTAAGAATAGTTATACATGCAATCACAGCTATCATTCCCAGCAACCTGGACTTTTTGGACATTCCTCCGAATAGTGAACGTTTTCCTAAGACAGACCAATCAGGAAACACCTAGGCAAAAAATACTTAGGTTTCCTCAGCCGACTGGGGCGGCAATTGTTCACCAATCGCCACCCCCGAAAATCACCCCCGTTTGCACCTGTGGAACGCTCTAAGCAAAGAACTACTATGCCCCCATATTTCAGCAAAATCTAGGCGCAAAAAATCCCGTGACCTGCGCGATCACGGGATTAATAAAAACTGGCTGATGGTCAGTTATACCGAATTTCTGTGTAACTCACAGACGTGATGGAAGCGATGATCCGGTCACGCAGCGGCTCCGGCGCCCGCGCTTCCCCGCAACAATCGCGGACCAGATCGCGCACGGCCTGCTCCGATTCAAGCCTGCCAAAGCAGTGCGGGCACGCCGCAATCTGCTCGCGAATTTCCAGTACACGCGCGGGTGGAGTATCCGGATCGAACAGCTCGCACAGCAGCGGGTGCACGTCGCTGCAGTCCCCCGAGCATCCGCCTGCACCGTCCTGGCTCCGACCAGCGGCGTCGTTGTGCTTTCCGGGCGTGCTCATCACTTCTCCTCCGCTTTCTTGGCGCTTTTCTTGGCGCTGTCCTGCATGTCAGCGTGATCCAGTCCGATGCCCTGATCGCGCGCTACGTCTTTCAACATCTCGCGCAACTGTTTTCTTCCACGGTGCAGCCGGCTCATCACCGTGCCGAGCGGAATGTCCATGACCTCGGCGATCTCCTTGTACGCCAGCCCCTCAACGTCCGCGTAGTACACGACCATGCGGTAGTCCTCGTTCAGCTCGTTGAGCGCCTGCGAGATCCGCGAATTGGGCATCAGCTTCAGCGCTTCCACCTCGGCGGATTCCAGCCCCGTCGACTCGTGCGAGCTGGACGTATAAAGCTGGTTGTCCGTCACGTCATCCGCCGAGGTCACCAGCGGTCGGCGCTGCTTTTTCCGGTACGTATTGATATACGTGTTGGTCATAATCCGGTACAGCCAGGCCTTCAGGTTCGTGCCCGGCTTGAACCGATCGAACGCGTTGTAGGCCTTCAGGTACGTCTCCTGCACGAGGTCCTCGGCGTCCTGTGGGTTCCGCGTCATCCGTAGCGCGCCCCCATAGAGCTGGTCAAGCAGGGGCATGGCTTCATCAGTGAAGCGCGATTTCAGGTCTGTCTCGGGCATGCCCGCCATTGTAGGGCAATGCGCCGGGCGTACGATCGGGCGGGAGCAACCAAAAGGAGTACCAATTATGTCTGCACGCACGCGCGCGATCGCCGCGCTCGAAGGCACCGAGCACACCATCTTGGAATATGCGGCCAGCCAGGACCACTTCGGCGAGCACTCCGTCGACGAGCTCGGGGTGGACCCCGCCGCCGCGCTCAAGACGCTCGTTGTCCGCAACGAGACCAACGAGCGCGAGATGGCGCTGTGCTGCGTCCCCGTCGCCGGCCACCTCTCCCTCAAGGCCGCCGCCAAAGCACTCGGCTGGAAAAAAGCGGCGATGGCGGACCCCAAGAAAGCCCAGCACGCGACCGGCTACGTCGTCGGGGGCATCTCGCCGCTCGGTACCCTGCAGCGTTTGCCAGTGCTTATCGACGCCTCCGTCTCCCCCTTCCCCACCATCATCGTCTCCGCCGGCCAACGCGGGCTCTCCGCGGAGCTCGCCCCGCAGGACCTCGCCGCCCTCACCGGCGCGGACTTCGCCGACATCGCCGCGCAGTAAGCCCCTACTCCGCGGGCACGTCCGTCAGCTCGCCGGCTCCGGTCAGCTCCGCGTACTCGTTGCGCACGCTGCCCACGGCCGGGTCCGCCTCTCGCCAGCGCAGCGTGTCCGCCACCCGCGAGGGCGCGAGCAGCTCCGCAGCCTCCTCCGGGGTGCCGGACACCCACTGCTCCACCTCTTCTGCGGCCAGGAACAGCGGTAGGCGGTGGTGCAGCCACGCCATGTTCTCGGCCGCCGCGGTTGTCACCATCGTGGTGGACAACCGGTCCAGGCCGGTCTCCCACAGGGCCGCGGCGAACAGCAGGCCGGACTCGGGCCGGACGAAGTAGGGCTGCTTGCTGCCCTTCTCCCCCTTCCACTCGTAGTACCCGTCCAGCACCATCAGGCCGCGGCGCGACTTGAAGGCGGAGCGGAACGAGGGTTTTTCGGCCACGGTCTCGGCGCGGGCGTTGAACAACGGCGGCCCCGTTTCGTCGTTTTTCCAGGACGGGAGGAGGCCCCAGCGGGCGGCGTCGACAAGCGCCCCCTGCTCCTGGAAGCGCACGAGCGGCACCTGCTGGGTCGGGGCGATGTTGTAGCGGGCGGGCGGCGTGCCGTCGGGGGCGTCGACGGTGCCGGCCCCGGGCAGGGTGCCGACGGCGTCAAGCAGCTCGTCGCCGGTGGTGAAAAGCACGAAACGACCACACATGCCTCTATTATGATGGACCGCATGACTGAACTGTGGACCGCACCGTTTTCGCCCGACCCCATCTCGCACACGCAGCAGGTGCCGGGGTCGAAGTCGATGACCAACCGCGCGCTCATCCTCGCCGCGCTCGCCGACAGCGAGTCCACCGTCGTCGGCGCGCTGCGCTCGCGAGACACGGAACTCATGGAGTCCGCGCTCGCCGCGATGGGCACCACGTTCACCCACAGCGGCGAGGAAATCCGCGTCACGCCCGGCGAACTCCACGGCGCAGAGGTGGACTGCGGCCTCGCGGGCACCGTCATGCGGTTCGTGCCCGCCGTCGCCGCGTTTGCGCAGGGCCCGGTGCTTTTCGACGGCGACGTGCAAGCCAAGGCCCGCCCCATGGGCACCATCCTGGACGCGCTCCGCCACCTCGGCGTCGCCGTAGCGGGCGACGCACTCCCCTTCACCGTCCACGGCACCGGCCACGCCGACGGCGGCGCGGTGACCATCGACGCGTCCGGTTCCTCCCAGTTCGTCTCCGGCCTCCTGCTGGCCGCGCCGCGCTTCGACCGCGGCGTAACCATCACCCACTCCGGCAGCACCTTGCCGTCCATGCCCCACATCGAGATGACGGTGGCCATGCTTGCCGACGCCGGCGTGCACACCACCGCCACCGCCCACACCTGGAAGGTCGAGCCGCAACCAATCCGGCCGAACCGGTGGGTCATCGAGCCGGACCTGTCCAACGCCACCCCGTTCCTCGCCGCCGCGGCCGTCACCGGCGGCGTCGCCGCAGTGCCGCACTGGCCGATCCAGACCACGCAGCCGGGCGACGTGATCCGCGACATCCTCGAGCGCATGGGCTGCGAGGTCGAGCTGCACGCCACCGGCGCCGACCACACCCTCCAGGTGCGCGGCCCGCAGCGCGGCAACCTGCGCGGCATCCGCCTGGACATGAGCGACATCGGCGAGCTCACCCCGACCGTCGCGGCGCTGGCCGCCCTGGCGGCCACCCCGTCCGAGCTCACCGGCATCGCGCACCTGCGCGGCCACGAGACAAACCGCCTCGAGGCGCTGACCACGGAGATCAACCGGCTCGGCGGCTCCTGCGAGGAGCTGTCGGACGGGCTGCGCATCTCCCCTGCCACGCTGCACGGCGGTACCTGGCACTCCTACGAGGACCACCGGATGGCCACCGCCGGCGCGATCCTCGGCCTGGCCGTGGAAGGCGTGCAGGTGGAAAACATCGCCACGACCGCGAAGACCCTGCCGGGCTTCGCCGATATGTGGACCGCGATGGTGGAGGGCTAATGGGCCGTCGATTTTCCGACTACGACGAGTCCGACGTCCGCGTCCGCCCCGGCAAGGGCAAACGCCCCCGCTCGAAGGACCGGCCCAGCCACAACGACGCCGTCTACGGCATGGTGGTCACCAAGGACCGCGGTCGCTGGGGCGTCGTCCTCGACGACGGCCCGGTGGTCAACTGCATCCGCGCCCGCCAGCTCAAGCGCACGAGCCTGGAGGTCGGCGACCGCGTCGGCGTCGTCGGCGATACGTCGGGCAAGAAGGACACGATCGCGCGCATCGTCAAACGCGCCGACCGCACCTCCGTCCTGCGGCGCACCGCCGACGACACGGACCCCTACGAGCGGATCATCGTGGCCAACGCGGAGCTCTTGCTCATCGTCGTCGCCGCGGCCGATCCGCCGCCGCGCACCGGCTTTGTCGAGCGCGCTCTCATCGCCGCGTTCGTCGGCGGGGTGCGCCCCGTGGTCTGCGTGACCAAGTCCGACCTCGACGACCCCACCGACTTTGAGCGCGAGATCGCCGACCTGGACGTCCAGGTGCTCCGCACGGGCACGGACGACGACCTGGCGACGCTCAAGCAGCTTCTCGACGCCCACGTCTCCGCCCTCATCGGCCACTCCGGCGTGGGCAAGTCCACCCTGGTCAACCGCATCGTGCCGGACGCTCAGCGCGAGACCGGCGACGTCTCCGGCGTGGGCAAGGGGCGCCACACCTCAACCCAATCCGTCGCCCTGGAGCTCACCGGCCCGGGCGGCGGATGGATCATCGACACCCCCGGCATCCGGTCGTTCGGGCTGGCGCACGTCCAGCCGGAGCAGATCATCGACGTCTTCCCGGACCTGTCCGAGGCCGCAGACGCTTGCCCGCGCGGCTGCACCCACCTGGGCCCGCCCGCGGACCCGGAGTGCGCGTGGGACGACTTCGCCGCCGACTCGCCTGTGGGCAGGCGGGCGGCGGCGGTGCGCAACCTGTTGGCTGCGCTGCACTCGAATAATGAGTGGGAGCTAAAGCAGCTCGATGAGGAACGGTAGCTCGCTGGGGTCGAAGAACGCCATGTAGTTGTCCTGGGCGTCGCCCACGGCCAGCTCGGCGTCCTCGTCGCCGAGATCGGCGGCGTCGATGAGCTCGGTGGCCCGCTTCGTGGCGTCTTCGGCCTCGCGCACGTCCACGTGGACGGCAGCGACGTCCTTGAGCTCGACGGGGCCGGACACCTTGACCACGGACTCGCCCATGTCCGGCTCTCCGGTGGCGTCAACGTCGGCGGACACGACGACGCGGCGGTGCGGGAAGCGCTCCTCGTCGCCGATGGCGAGCAAGCGGATCGAGGCGAGCGCCGCGTCATCGAACGCGATGGCCTCGATCTCTTCCTGGTCGCCGGAGTTGAAAAACTCGGTGAGCTCCGGGGTGGCGGCGAAGCCCCACCCATTGCGGGCGTGCAGGACGCCCTGCTCGTTGAGCTGTTCCAGCATGGCGAAGGTGGCGGGGATGTAGACGCGCATTAGAACTCGCCCTCAACTCCGAACAGGGTCTGGATCTCCACCGCGGTGCGCTCGAATGCGGTGTGCAGGATGCCGATCATGCCGAACTCGACGGCCGCGCGGACGTTGACAATGTCGTCGTCGATCATCACGCAGTCGTTGATGATCACGTCGATGGCGTCGGCCGCAGCCTGGAACGCGGCGCGGTCAGGCTTGCCCACCCCGACCTCACCGGAGAGGACAACGGCGTCCACGTCGCCGCGGAACTCCCACTCGCGGATGGCCTCCGCCATCGGGCTGTCCGCCTCCTCGTTGGACAGGATGCCGACGGAGATCTCCTGCTTCTTCACCTCGGCGATGAGCTCGCGCCAGCGGGCGACATCCTCCGGGTCCTGGTCCAGGACGCCGGCGTAATCAATAATCAGTCCCTGCATTGCCTCTCTCCTTTCTTCACTCCCGGTAGTGTACGGGAACTTAGGCCTGCTGACCCTGCGGTGCGTCGCCGGAGCCCTCTGCGCCCGCAGCACCGTCAGCGCCTTCAGTGCCGTTCTGCCCCTCGAATTGCTTGCGGATGAGGAACAGCTGGCGCACCGTCTCCTCCTGGACGGCCTCGTTCATGGCGGCGAACATGTCGCCACCTTCCTTCTGGTACTCCACCAGCGGGTCACGCTGCGCCATCGCGCGCAGGCCGATGCCTTCCTTCAGGTAGTCCATCTCGTAGAGGTGCTCGCGCCACTTGGTGTCGATGATCGGCAGGATCACGGAACGCTCGATGTTGCGCATCTGGTCTTCCCCGCCAATCGCGGCGACGTTCTCCTCGAGCTTGTCGTACTGGGCCTGCGCATCGTCGATAAGCGCCTGGCGCAGCTCGGAGGCGCTGATCTCACCCGGGCTGCCGTAGGTGGAGCCCTCGACGAGCTCTTCGGAGGACACCGTCGGGCCGTAGAGGGAGTCGAGCGCGTTCCACAGCTCGCGCAGGTCCCAGTCCTCCACGTAACCGTTCATGGTGGCTCCCTCGACGTAGGCGCCGACGGTGTCATCGATCATGCGGCGGACCTGGTCCTTGATGTCCTTGGAGCCCAGGATTTCCTGGCGCTCGCGGTAGACCACCTTGCGCTGCTCGTTGAGCACCTCGTCGTACTTAAGCACGTTCTTGCGCATCTCAAAGTTCTGGTTCTCCACGCGGGCCTGCGCGCCCTTCACGGCGTTGGAGACCATCTTCGCCTCAATCGGCACGTCGTCCGGCACGTTGAGGCGGTTCATCATGTTCTCCATGGACTGGCCCATGAAGCGCACCATGAGCTCGTCGCGCATGGAGAGGTAGAAGCGGGTCTCGCCCGGGTCACCCTGGCGGCCGGAGCGGCCGCGCAGCTGGTTGTCGATGCGGCGCGACTCGTGGCGCTCGGTGCCGATCACGTAGAGGCCGCCGGCGGCGCGGACTTCATCGCCAAGCTGCTTGGAGCGCTCCTTTGCGGCCGGGAGCTGTGCGTCCCACGCCTCCTGATAACCCTCCTCGTTCTCAAACGGGTCCAGGCCCTGCGCCTGCAGCTTCGCGTCCAGCAGAATTTCCGGGTTGCCGCCCAGCACGATGTCCGTACCGCGGCCGGCCATGTTGGTGGACACGGTCACGCGGCCCGGCAGGCCGGCCTCGGCGATGATGCGGCCCTCTTCCTCGTGGTGCTTCGCGTTGAGCACGTTGTGCTTCACGCCCTTGCGGGTAAGCAGCTGCGACAGGTACTCGGAGCGCTCCACCGAGGTGGTGCCCACCAGCACCGGCTGGCCCTTCTCCGAGTGCTCTGCAATGTCCTCGGCCACGGCCGCGAACTTGGCCTCCTGCGTCTTGTAGATCAGGTCGTCGCGGTCCTGGCGCTGGTTCGGACGGTTCGGCGGGATCTGCACGACGTCCATCTTGTAAATCTGGTGCAGCTCGGCCGCCTCGGTCTCGGCGGTACCGGTCATGCCCGCCAGCTTGTCGTACAGGCGGAAGTAGTTCTGGAGCGTGACGGTAGCCAGCGTCTGGTTCTCGTTCTTGATCTCCACCTGCTCCTTGGCCTCAATGGCCTGGTGCATGCCCTCGTTGTAGCGGCGGCCGGCCAGCACGCGGCCGGTGAAGCCGTCCACGATCATGACCTCGCCCTGACGGACGATGTAGTCCTTGTCGCGCTCGAAGAGCTCCTTCGCCTTGATGGCGTTGTTGAGGTAGCTCACCAGCTGCGAGTGCTCCGGCGCGTAGAGGTTGGTAATGCCCAGCTGGTCCTCCACGAACTCCACGCCGTCCTCAGTAATACCGATGGTGCGCTTGCGGTGGTCCACCTCGTAGTGCTTCCCTTCGCGCATGCGCGGCGCCAGCTGCGCGAAGACGGTGTAGTACTGGCTCGAGCCGTCGACGGGGCCGGAAATAATCAACGGTGTACGCGCCTCATCGATGAGGATCGAGTCAACCTCGTCCACGATGGCGTAGTTGTGGCCGCGCTGCACCATGTCGTTCATGGAGCGCGTCATGTTGTCGCGCAGGTAGTCAAAGCCCAGCTCGTTGTTGGTGCCGTACGTAATCGCGGCCGCGTAGGCCTTCTTGCGCTCGTCCGGGCGCATCTCGGAGAGGATCACGCCCACGTCCAGGCCGAGGAAGTGGTGCACACGGCCCATCATTTCCGCGTCACGCTTGGCCAGGTAATCGTTGACCGTGACGATGTGCACGCCCTTGCCGGACAGGCCGTTGAGGTATGCGGGCAGCACCGAGGTCAGGGTCTTGCCCTCACCGGTCTTCATCTCGGCGACGGAGCCGAAGTGCAGCGCCGCACCACCCATAATCTGCACCTTGTAGTGCTTCTGCCCCAGCACGCGCCACGACGCCTCGCGGGCGGTGGCAAACGCGTCCACAAGGATGTCGTCCAGCGACGCGCCCTCTTCGACCTGCTGCTTGAGCACGTCGGTCTTCGCCTTGAGCTCCTCGTCGGTCAGGGCCTCGTATTCCCCTTCCAGCGCCATGACCTGGTCAGCAATCTTGGCTAAGCGCTTGACGGTGCGCCCTTCACCGGCGCGGAGCAACTTGGAAAGTCCAAACACGTTGTGCGAATCCTTCTTGAGTCAGTTCTTGGCGTAGCGAATGCGAAAAACGCGTTCTACGTGGAGTTCATTATGGTGTACCAACGGGCAATTGTACGCATATTCCTCCAGCTGTTGGCAACCACCGGCCTGACTGTCCGGTAAAAGGTTGATGTGAGCGCAAGGGCGCATGCTTATCGACGCCCCCGAGCCCCCCTTCCCTCCGCCACCGCATACAACAACCGCCCGCGCACCCCGTGCGAACTCGGGATGCGCGGGCGGTACAGCCGGCGTCAGCGCTTAGGCCTCGGCGTCCGCGAGGACGATCAGGCCGTAATCGTAGGCGTGGCGGCGGTACACCACGGACGGGCGCTTAGACTCCTCATCCACAAAGAGGAAGAAGTCGTGGCCCACCAGCTCCATCTCGGAGAGGGCCTCGTCCACGCTCATCGGGGTGGCGGGGTGCTCCTTGCGGCGCACGACCTGGCCCGGCTCCACGTCCTCAATGGTGGCCGCGTACGGGTCAACGTCGTAGTTGTTCTCCGCCTTGTTGCGTGCCTCCTCGGCCTCCTGCGCCAGCTCAGCGGCGATCTGGCCGGTGGACTTCGGCGCGCGATGGCCGGACCGGGCAACCTGGCGACGGACCTTCACCTTGCGCAGGGAGCGCTCCATCTTGCCCAGCGCGGACTCGAGCGCGGCGTAGAAGCTGTCCTCCTTCGCCTCGGCGCGAGCGAGGTGGCCCTTGCCGGTTGCGGTGATCTGCACGCGCTGCGCCTGCGCCTCGCGGCGCGGGTTGGGCTCGTGCTGCAACTCGACGTGGAAGAAGGTGAGCGACGGGTCAAGCTTTTCCACCTTGGCAAGCTTGGCGTTCACGCGCTCTTGGAAGTGCTCAGGGACATCGACATTTCGGCCGGTGATGGTCACCTGCGCGTTGGGGCTCAGGCTGTCGTGTTGGTCTGCAGAAGTCATCTGCGTCCTCCCTTGAGTAGTAGGAACTCGGTCTATGTCCACTATACAACTGGTCATAACCAATATGTCTGTTTTTCCAAAGAACTCCCGCCCAATTTCCTGAACGCGCCCGCGCCACGCAGCCGGTGGCACGTATACCACGCAGAACCCACCCTTGCCTGCACTTTCATTCACGCCTCGGCCAGCGTGAGGCAGCCGACGACCCGTACCCCGTGGGCCAGGAGCCCGGCCACGCTCGCCCCCAGCGTTGCCCCCGTAGTCACCACGTCATCTACGACCACTACGTTTCCAGCGGGGGTAGCCGTCACCCGCACCGCCCCCGCCAGATTGGCCCTGCGGCCCGCCTCGTCCAGCTCGGATTGGTCCGCGGTACGCGGGTCCAACTCCAGCGCGGGCACCGTCGCGCGCCCGCTCGCTTGGCACACGGCCTGCACCGGGTCGCCGCCGCGCTCTCGCGCGCTCGCGGCACGCGTCGGCGCGGGGACGAGCACGTCCACGTCCGCGAGGTCACCGCGCACCTCGAGGAATTCCACCGCGGCCCCGATGACGGCGCCGACGTGGCGGCGCACCGCGAGGTTCTTGCGCTCCTTCATCGCAAGGATGACGCCGCGGTGCGCCTCCGCGTACGGGCCGAGCGCGAAGACGGGCGCGTGGACGGCGACGTTGGGAAATACGCGGGTCGGCGGCGCCGCCAGCAGGGTGCGGCAACGCCCGCACAGGACCGCGCCCGGCTCGCCGCAGCCGGCGCAGTAGCGCGGCAGGATCAGGTCGGCGACGCCCCCAAGCATTGTCTTCCCCCTCCCCCGGCACCGCTGCCTAGTGGCGGGCCACAATCGGCAGCGCGCGGGTACCCAGCAAGCCCGGGACCTCGCGCCACAGCGGGTTATCCGCACCGGAGATGGGCATCTGCAGCAACGCGTTGGCGTCGGTGACGTAGAGCATGTTCGGCGAGGTGCCCACGGCCACCACCGGCGCGGAAATGTTGCCCGCGGACAGCGTGGTCGTGGAGGAACCGTCCTGCTCCACCCGCAGCACCGGCGCGGCCGCGCTGGAGGTGCCGGCCAGCAGCGACCCGTCCGGCTGCCACTCGGCGGTGATGAACGACCCGCCGAGCTCGGAGGCGTACTCCATCACGTTCACGATGGAGCGATCGCCGGTCTGCCCGCGCTGCACGATGCCGGTGTACAGATGACCGTCGATGATCATGAGGACGCGCGCCGAGCTTCGCGACAGGCGCAGCACCGAAATGTTGCCTTCCACCCCTTCCGGCAGGTCGACGGTGATCTCGCTCGTGGTGTACTCGCCGGTGGCGGTGGACCGCCACGTGCGCAGCACGTTCTTACCTTCCGCAACGATCCACACGGCGGCCGCGTCCGGCTCGAAGGTGGGCCTGGAGAACGTCTTGCCCTTCACTACCTCTTCGTCTCCTCCGCCGAAGCGGCCGACGCGGAACGCGTCGTCCTCGCCCTCGGGTCCGTCGCCGAAGACCCCGGCCCAGGCGTCCTCGCCGTAGATGTCGGCGGTCATGACGTTGCCGTCCTGCCCAAGCGGGCCGTCGACTTGGCTGGCGGTGCCGCCGCTGACGCGGGACACGTGGCCGTCGGTAAGCGAATAGAGCGTGCTGTCGCCCACGAGGTCCACGAGGGGGCTGAACTCGGCGAAGTCGTCGACGGTGAGCTTGTCGGCGCCGTCGAAGAGCGCTTCCCCGTCGGCCTGCAGGTTATAGGGCCCGGTCACGCCGGCGGAGGCGAGCGTCCAGACCACCTGCGCGGCGAACTGCTTGCGCGTCTGTTCGTCCATGCCGCCGAAGCCGGTGAACTCGTACGCGCCGTCGCTGAAGCCTGTGTATGCGATCGTCGCGTCCTCCTCCTCCGCAGAGGCGAGCGCGTTCGGGCCGGACACCGCGGGCTGGAGGCGGTCCGACGGCCCCTGCGTGAGCAGGGAGATCAGGGCGCTCGGCAGCGACTCGCGGCGGGCGTAGACCCAGCGACGATCCGTGATGAGCTCGTTGCCGGCGGGGTCGAAGAAGTAGAGGTCGTAGGGCTGGTACTCGTCGCGCATCTCGCTGCGCTCCAGCACCACGCCGGACGGAAGCGAGGAAATGCGCCACTCGCCGTCGACAAGCTCGAGCTCGATCGTGGCTTCGTACGAGCCGTGCTCCGGGGTGAACGCGCCGCCGTCGTGCAGCTCGCCGACCACGTCGCCGTGGACGCTGAAGCTGCGCTTGTTCCCCGCGCTGCCGACCAGCGTGGTCACCCCGAGGCTGTCCACCACCAGCGTCTGCACGCGCGGGTCCCACGCCGAGCGCGCGTCGCCCGTGAGGAACGCGCGCGCCGCCTCGTAGTCGCCGGCGGGAACCGCGGCCGCGCTGTAAAAGTCGCGCAGCAGCAGGTCCGGCTCTCGCCCCTGCACCGGGGTCACGTCCGGGCCGCCCGCGGTCTGCTCGTCAAAGGGATGCAGCACGTGCGGGTCAGTATTCGCGGGCAAGGAGGTACATCCAGTGGTCAGGGCGATTATCGACGCCACCGCCACCGCCGCCTTGGCCTTACCGTTCCTCCGCATCTGTCGCCTCCTTCAGCGCCGCAGTGTCTTCTTGTGCCGCCGGCCCCGCAGGTTCCGCAGGCTCCGCCGCCGCTTCCAGCTCCGCCCCCGGGGCGACCAGCGGCAGGGGCTCCTCGGTGAACCCGTCCTCGGTGTGGCGCGGCAGAATGAGCCGGAACTGCGCGCCCACGCCCGGGGTGCCCGCCGCGTCGAGCGTTCCCTTGTGCAGCAGCGCGTCCTCGCGGGCAATGGCCAGGCCCAGCCCGGTGCCGCCGGAATGGCGCTTGCGCGACTTGTCCGCGCGCCAGAAGCGGTTGAACACCAGCTCCTCCTGGCCGGGCTGGAGGCCCACGCCGCCGTCTGTGACGGTGATGGCGACGGCCTCGTCGTTAGCGCGCAGCACCACGCGCACCGGGTTGCCTTCGGAGTGGTCGATGGCGTTGGCCATGAGGTTGCGCACGATGCGCTCGATGCGTCGCGGGTCTCCCTCGATGTTGACGGGGTCCTCGGGGACGTCGAAAAGCACCTCGACCTCGAGCTCCTCTGCCAGGTGCTTCGTCTGTGCCCAGGCCGACTCGATGGGCGCGCGGGCGTCGATGTTTGCCAGCGAGAGGTCAGCGACACCGGCGTCGTGGCGGGAGATCTCGAGCAGGTCGGTGAGCAGGGCCTCGAAGCGGTCGAGCTCGCTGATCATCAACTGCGAGGCGCGCTTGGTCGCCGGGTCCAGCTCGTCCTCATTGGCGGCGATCATGTCGGCGGCGATGCGGACCGTGGTCAGCGGGGTGCGCAGCTCGTGGGAGACGTCCGAGGTGAACTGCCGCTGTAGGTCGCCGTACTGCTCGAGGTGGTTGATCTGCTGCGAGATCTTGTCCGCCATGTTGTTGAAGGACAGTGCGAGCACCGCCATCTCGTCCTCGCCGTCCACGGGCATACGCTCGCGGAGGTGGCCGGAGGCGAAGCGCTCCGCCGTGCGCGACGCCGAGCGCACAGGCGCGACGATCTGCTGCGAGGCGAGCCACGCGATGCCCACCAGCAGCACGATGACAATCACCGCCGCCGACGCGATCAGGCCGCGCATAAGCGCGAGCGTGGAGGCCTCGTTGTCCATGTTCATGACCAGGTACAGCTGGAGGTCCTGCACGTCCGCGTTTGTCGGCGTACCGATGATGAGGGCGTTGTAGGTCGTGCCGTCAGCGCGCTCCACGCTGGAATACTGGTAGGCCACGTTGCCCTCGGACACGTAAGTTCGCAGCCGCTCCGGGATGGAGAAGGACTCCGGCGAAGAGGTACCGGCGCCGGGGCCGCCGCTGACCACCAGGACCGGCTCGTACACGCTCGGGGCCTCAGCGCTTTGCTGGGAGCGCTGCGTCAGCGCGGCGCGCGCTGAGTTCAGCCGCACCTGCAGGGAGGACGCGCTGCCGGTGGTGTTGACTTGGTCCTCCACCATCACCCGCGCGCGGTCAATCTCCACGCTCGCCGCGTCGAGCTTGGTGGCGGCGATGCGCTGGGTGACCACGGAAGCCATGGCGAAGCCGAGCACGAGCATGACCACGGTGGAGACGATGAGCACCGTGCCCACGAACCGAACCTGCAGGGAGGTGCGCCAAGATTCTGCGACGCGCTCTCTCGCCCGCCAGACTGCGTTGCGCTTTATGTGCTACACCCCCGGCTTGCCGGTCTTGTAGCCCAGACCGCGCACGGTCAGGATGATCTCCGGGTTCTCCGGGTCGCGCTCGATCTTGGAGCGCAGGCGCTGTACGTGCACGTTGACCAGGCGGGTGTCCGATGCGTTGCGGTAGCCCCACACCGTTTCCAGCAGCTCCTCGCGGGTGTGCACCTGGTTGGGCTTGCGAGCCATCTCCAGCAGCAAGTCGAACTCCAGCGGGGTCAGCGAGATCTCCTCGCTGCCGCGGCTGACAATGTGCTGCGGGACGTCAATGGTCAGGTCGCCCACGTGGAGGACGTCGCTGGCCTGGTCGTCGGTACGGCGCAGACGGGCGCGAATGCGGGCCACCAGCTCCTTCGGCTTGAACGGCTTGGTGATGTAGTCGTCCGCCCCGGATTCCAGGCCGAGCACCACGTCGACCGTGTCGGTCTTCGCGGTCAGCATGACGATGGGCACCGGAGAGGTGCGGCGGATTTCGCGGCAGATGTCAATGCCGTTGACACCCGGGAGCATGAGGTCCAGCAGGATCAGGTCCGGGTCAAAGCTATGGAACGCGTCCACCGCCTCCGCGCCGTCCTGGACGGACGCGGTGCGGAAGCCCTCGGCCTCCAGCACGATGGTGAGCATCTCATTGATGGCTGGGTCATCATCAACAACGAGGATCTTCGGCTGCATCACGGCTCCTTGGCGTAGAAGTCTTTCACTGCTTGCATAATAGTGCCCGCATCATTGGTGCGAATCCACGGACTCACCCAGCCGGATTCCGCCAGGGACACGTAGGCGCCGTGGGTGTCGCGCTGCAGCTGCGCATCCCGCTCGTAACGGTCGCGCTCGCGCGAGGCGTCCTGCGCCGCGCGCTGGACTGCCCGCTCCTGCGCGACCTCCGGGGGCGTATCCACGAGCACCTGCAGGTCCGGCAGAGGAAGGCCGAGCCGGTCAAACTCGAGCTCGCGGACCCACTCCACCACCGTCTCGTCGCCGGTGCGCGCCCAGGAGTACGCCGCGTTGGACGCCACGTAGCGGTCCAGGATCACGAGCTCGTCGCTGCCTTTGTAGCGCGCGATGTCCGCCCTCGCCCCGAAGCGGTCCAGCGCAAACATGGTGGCCATGCCGTACGCGGAGTCGGTCAGGTCGCCCATCTTCCCGTGCAGCGCTCGCTGCGCCAGCTGCGCGTGGATCGAGTCTGCGTAGCGGGGGAACGCCAGCGCGTCCGCACCCCGCTCGCGGCGCAGCGCCTGGACCAGGGTGTTCTTCCCGGCGCCGTCGATGCCTTCGACTGCGATGATCATGCTCGCGCGCCTACGCCAGCGCTTCGAGGAACTGGTCCAGGTCCGAGTCGGTGTGCTCGGCCGCAGCCTCGAGCACGGACGTGGCCGCCTCCGCAGTTTCCTCGTCCAGCGCGCCGTTGTGCGTACGGATAAAGGTGTACGTATCGGCCGTCTCGCCCGCGGAGAAGGGGGCGCCGGACCAGATGGCCACGATCGTCGCCGCAGCCTGGGCGTTCAGCAGCTCGTCCTCGTTGACGGTGCTGGGGTCTTGGTTGGCGGCCAGCAGCACGGCGTCGATAAGCGCCTGCTCGAGCTCGTCCCCCTCGAGGGTATCCAGCTCGTCGAGAAAATCGGTGTTGGCGTCGATGGAAAAGATTTCCTCGTCCCACGTACTCATCGGCGTCTCCTTCTAATTTGGGCAGTTTGCCCCTTAGGTCTACCACGATCGCGCCGCTGCGGGTGTGTTTGCGATCACTCGGACACAAACTTTCCCCTGCGGCGTGCTATAACGGCTTCAGCGCAACTCTTGTTATAGGGTTGTAATACTTTTGACTCAATAGTGTGACATGCGAGAGGAGGAGCGATGAAGGACAACCAGCCCCGCGTGGGCCTCTTCATGACGGCCGGCATCCTGGTAGCCATCGTGGTGGGCATCGTGGTGTTCAACACCTCCGCCTCCGACCGCTCCGCGCAGGCCGGGTACGTCACGGACAGCAACACGAAGCACCCGGACACCTCCGCCTCCAGCACCGAGTCTGCAATCTCGAAGTCCACGAAGGCAACGGCGCTTAGCGACGCCCCCGCGGACCACAATTCCTCCACCACCAGCGAGGACAACCAGGACCCCCGCCACCAGAACGCGCACCACGACACCGACGCGTACCAGGCCGCGCCCGCCCAGCAGGGCGGCGGTTCCAACTACAACCTGAACTCCGACCCGTACGCGCCGCAGCACGCGGTGGTGGGTACCGCACAACCGTCGAACCAGTCCACGCGCGTCTTCCGCCCCACCAACGTGGTGCCCACGACCGTGATGCCCACGACTGCGGTGGCAGGCCCCGAGGCGCAGGCGACCACGGGCACCACCGGCGGCGCGAACGATTCGGCACAGCCGGGCGCTGCGGGCACCCCGGGCACCGCCGGCGCCCAGGACAGCGAGCCCACGACCGCCGCACCGGCGACGGAGCCGACCGCATCCGCAGCCCCGGGCGGCCAGGGTGGACCGGGCGAACAAGGTGCGGAGAACCCGGCGAGCGCGGCCGAATCCGCAGCACAGTCCGCCGCCAGCGAGGCAGCACAGCAGGCCTCCGAGGCACTGCGTCCGATGGGCCTCAACGATGGCGCCAACGACAGCCAGGACCAGCAGGGCGCTTCGCAGCCGCAGGCACCGGCCGAGCCGGCGAACCAGGCTGAGCAGGCCGGGCAGCCCGGCCAGCCGCAGCCCGAGCCGGCAGCGCCGGAAGCCCCCGCAGCCCCCTCCGAGCAACCGCAGGAAGCGGCCGCGCCGCAGCCCGGAGGCTTCTCCTCCGACGCCCAGCACGCCTGGCAGCGTTGGGTGGGCAACTTCCGCCACTAAGAACTCGCGACGAGCGCCGACGATTCCAGGGAAATCCAAGGTGCTCCGCTGGCTGCCGGGCCCCGTTTTCAGCCACCCCACCCGCACTGCGCTGGGATCTCCCGCCTACCCCCATTTTGGCGACACGCATCAGCGCCTCCCCGTGCCTTTGTATGACCAATGCCGTAACATTCCATACAAAGGTCCCTCCAACCCTGCATCAAGCGTTTTTCAAAACAGTTTGGTGCCGTAGATAAGGTTCCCCGGGACTGATTCTTCCTATTAGCCGTCTCCTCAGAAAGGGACCTACATGCGGTCTTTCTTCACCCCCCGCAAGATTGATCTTCGCCCGGCCCTCGCCGCATCCATGGCAGCTACGCTGGCTATCTCCGGCACCGCTGCAGTCAGTGTGACCGCTCCGGTCGCCGCGTACGCACAGGCCGCGGTTCCGGACAGAGAGGACACGGAGGTTCCGAGCGTCGGACTCCAGGGGACCAACGAAAACAAGCTGCCCTGGTTCCTGACGTACCGGCCGACTTACGCCGATTACTACGTTGCTGACCCGGGCGAAACAATAGAGATCCTCGCCCCCGAATACTGGGAGTTCTATCCGGAAACAGTGCAGCGCAGCACGCCTGAAGGACTCACATGGTCCACGCAACCTGCTGGCAGCGAGGCCTGGCAGAATCCAGATTGGGCAGAGTTCCATGACGACGGCAGCGTGACCGTCAAAGTGCCCGAGGATGTGCCGGACAGCGGCTACGGCATGAACCAAAATGTTTGGACGCTCTTCACCGAGGCGAAGGATCCGTCTGGCTCCACGTTCAAAACAAGCATCACCCTGTACGTCAATCGCGACGGCATTCCGCGAGACAGCAACGGCGACATCGACAAAGAAAAGTTGCCTGATTTTGTCCGCTACGAGCCTAAGTTCCCCCGGCACCCAATTGTTATTGCACCGGGCGAAACCAAGATCTTCGAAGGAGTAGCCTTCGATGACCCGATCCGTGACCCCGGAACGAACGTCGACTGGCCGTTGAAAGACAACAAAGACAAGATCGAATACAAGGTTGAAAAGGACCAAAGCATCCTTGATGCGAGCCATAACGCCAACGATTTCTACGCCGTAGATGGCAACGACGCCGAGATCACGTACGACACCCCCGGCAAAACCATCGGTACGAAAATTACAGTCGCCGAAGATTCTCCCGAACTTGGGTGGGTAGAACTCCCATTCACGTTTATGTACGGGGAGAATGAGGGCCCCGAGTACGACATCCCGAATTTTCAGATCTTCGTCGGGAATCTGAAGAACGCAGCCCGATTCACGGCCGACTTCCGCGGGTCGATCACAGTCGGCGTTCAAGATTCAGGTGCAGTAGACGGCCCCAAATTCATTGACGCAACGTCTGCAAACAAAAACGACGTCCCTGCAACCCCGCAGGGGGCTAAGCTTTTCGTCTCCGATGTGAACAACAACCGCGACTGGGTACGCATCGAAAACGGAAAAATTGTTGCGCGCCCCAATGACTTGTCGCTCAAGGGCAAGCACAACGTGCCCGTCCAGATTGCATTTGCTGACGGCTCCGTCTCCCCTGCGTTCAACGTCCCTATCACCGTGACGACGCAAAACGATCAATATGATCCGATCATCGGCAACGGTATCGCTACCAAGGTCGGCGCGAAGGTGACCAACGACGCCGCAAAGAAGGCCATCACCAACCTGGACAAGCTCCCGGTCAAAGACGTCACCTTCAAGAACGCGGTCGATACCTCAAAGCCCGGCGATACCACCGCCACCATCGTCGTTTCCTACACCGACGGAAGCACGGACGAGGTAAAGGTCGACGTCCACGTCAACGACCTCACCGACGCCGAGAAGTACACCCCGGCTCCAACCGGTATCACCATCAAGGAAGGCGAAACCGCCGACCCGCTCGCGGCAATCTCCAACAAGGATGAACTACCGAAGGGCATCACTGCGAACTTCAAGGGCAAGGTCGACACCTCTTCCGTGGGCACCAAGAAGGTGACCGTCGAAGTCACCTACCCCGACGGCACCAGCGAAGAGATCCAGACCGACCTCACCGTCGAGCGCCTCACCGACGCCGAGAAGTACAAGCCGGCTCCAACCGGTATCACCATCAAGGAAGGCGAAACCGCCGACCCGCTCGCGGCAATCTCCAACAAGGATGAACTACCGAAGGGCATCACTGCGAACTTCAAGGGCAAGGTCGACACCTCTTCCGTGGGCACCAAGAAGGTGACCGTCGAAGTCACCTACCCCGACGGCACCAGCGAAGAGATCCAGACCGACCTCACCGTCGAGCGCCTCACCGACGCCGAGAAGTACACCCCGGCTCCAACCGGTATCACCATCAAGGAAGGCGAAACCGCCGACCCGCTCGCGGCAATCTCCAACAAGGATGAACTACCGAAGGGCATCACTGCGAACTTC
>NZ_NSGK01000012.1:0-81971 GCF_002285085.1 Corynebacterium sp. NML 150383
CGCGTGGCAGGCCGAGTCCGGTGAGGTCCTCGAGGGTCATGCCAGCGGCCGCCGCGACAAGTTGCATGCCGCGGCGGTCGATGGATACGAGGTCTGCCAGTGCGTTCATGGCAGCCACGTTACCGGCCCTGAGCTGGGGAAACAATGGGTTGTGAGGATTCACCCATTTTCGGCCCGGGAGGGAACCGCGGGCCGGTTTGGTGCGTCTAAATAGGGTTGGGGGTTTGCGTGGCGTCGATAAGCGAGCTGCTAGCGCGCTGCCTCGATCTCGATGGCCTGGGCGACGGCCTGCACGACGGCGCCGACCTTGACGCCCTCCCAGATCTGCTCCTTGGTCAGGCCCTCCTCGCGCAGCGTGTTCGCGTGGGCGACGCTGCAGTGCTCGCAGCCGTTGATCGCGGAAACGGTGAGGGACCACAGCTCGAAGTCGGCCTTCTCCACGCCCGGCTTGGAGATGATGTTCATGCGGAGACCGAACTTGACCTGCGCGTAGTCGTCGCCAAGCCAGCCCTTGGCGCGGTAGCCGACGTTGTTCATCGCCATCACGGTGGCGGCGCCGAACGCAGCGTTGAGGGCCTCCTCGGAGAGGTGCTCCTTCGCCTCGTCGGTAATTTCGGAGATGACGGTCGCGTTGCGGGTCGCGGCGGCAGCGGCGACGAGCGCGCCCCACAGCTGCTGCTCGCTCAGCTCGGTCGAGCGGGTCAGCGAACCGAGGTTCAGCTTCTGGTCCTTGGCGTACTCCGGCAGAGCGCCGCGCAGGTTATCAATAGACATTGGGTGTCCTTTCGTGTGATTGGTGGTAAGTAGACAAGCGCCCCGCCACTCCAGCGGTGCGGAGCGCGGGGCGGCTTCGGGCGAAGAATCGCGCTACTTCAGGGCGTCCTGAACCACGGCCATCTTGTCGATGTTCTTGGTCGGATCGTTCTTCTGCCAGTCGCAGGCGCAAACCTCCTCGGACTGCAGTGCGTCGAGGACGCGCAGGACCTCGTCGACGTTGCGGCCGACGGCGTCCGGGGTGACGGACACGAACTGGACGATGCCGTCCGGGTCGATGATGAAGGTCGCGCGGTCGCACACGCCGTCAGCGTTCTCGACGCCAAGAGCGCGGATCAGGTCGTGGCGGACGTCGGCGAACATCGGGAACGGGATGTCCAGCAGGTCCTCGTGCGTTGCGCGCCAGTTGAAGTGGGAGAACTCGTTGTCCGTGGAGCCGCCGAGCACCTGGGTGTCGCGGTCCTCGAACTCCTCGTTGAGCTTGCCAAAGGCGGCAATCTCGGTCGGGCATACGAAGGTGAAGTCTTTGGGGTAGAAGAAGACGATCTTCCACTTGCCCTCGTACTTGTCCAGGGAGACCTGCTCGAAGTAGTCGTCCGGGGAGGACGCGTCGGCTTCCTTGAGGTTGCCGCCCTTGAGCGCGGTCAGGTTGAACTCCGGGAAACGCTCCCCAACAGTCATGATCGGCATAGTGATTCCTCCATATAACTAGGGTGAATATGCGTACTGTGACGCAGTGAGTCACGAACACGTTCTCACGTCTTCTGCCACCCGAGTATGCCACAGCCCACCCGGAAGCTCAACAACAAAACCTATAAAGGTGCGGTATGGTGATAGGCATGAGCAATAAGGAATATAAACCGACGCTCGCGCAGCTGCGCACCTTTGTCACGATCGCGGAGCACAAGCACTTCGGCACCGCCGCGGCCAAGCTCGGTATCTCGCAGCCGTCGTTGTCGCAGGCCCTCGTCGCGCTCGAGGGCGGGCTGGGTATCCAGCTCATCGAGCGTTCGACGCGCAAGGTCATCGTCACCGCCGCCGGCGAGGAGCTTCTCCCCTACGCCACAACGACCCTCGAGGCCGCCGATTCCTTCGTCGCCCACGCGCAGGGCGCCCACGGCGTGCTCAACGGCCCGTTGACCATCGGGATGATCCCCACGGTCGCCCCGTACCTTCTGGCGGATCTCCTGCCGCGCCTGCGGTCCGAGTACGAGAACCTGCAGCCGCGCATCGTGGAGGAACAGACCGAGCGTTTGCTCGAGCAGCTTCGCGACGGCCGCATCGACCTCGCCATCCTCGCCCTCCCCACCGAGACTCCCACGCTCACCGAACTGCCACTCTACGACGAGGAATTCGTCGCCGTCACCCACGAGGATGACGCGCTCGCGGGGCGTCGCGACCTGCCGCTCGCCGCCCTCGAGGAGCTCGACCTGCTGTTGCTTGACGACGGCCACTGCCTCCGCGAACAAATCGTCGACCTGTGCAAGCTGGCGAATGTGTCTCACCCCGCCGCCAACCAGTCGGTGACGCGGGCAGCGTCGCTCACCACGATCATGCAGCTCGTCGGAGCTGGTTTCGGCGCAACGCTGGTGCCCAAGTCCGCCGTCGCGAGCGAGTGCACCCGCCCCGGTATCGGGCTGGCGACCTTCGCCACCGGCGTTGGGGCGCAGCGCACCATAGGGCTTGCGTACCGGGCGTCGTCAAGCCGCGCTGAAGAGTTCGAGGCCCTGGGCGAGTTAGTGAAAGCCGCGTACGCGGAGGCCGACGCGCGCGGAGATGCAGCGCTCGAGCCATGAGCTACTAAGCTGTTCCAGCAGTGATGAAAAAGGATCCAGACAATACGGACGCGCCGAGCCCACTGAGCCCACTGAGCAAGGACGAGCTGTACCGCCAGCTCGACTCGGTGCCGATCAACCAGGAGCGTCGGTTTCGGCGGCGGCTTTCCAAGGCCAAGGCGCCGCAGGCGCTCGCCGCGATCGGGGCAGACATTGCGGAGGCGGCGCGTGGCGTCGAGAAGCGAAATGCCCTCGTGCCCGCCATCGAGTACCCCGAGCAGCTGCCCGTTTCCGCGCGGCGCGACGACATCATGGAGCTGATCCGCGACAACCAGGTCGTGATCATCGCTGGCGAGACGGGCTCGGGCAAGACCACGCAGATCCCGAAAATGCTGCTGGAGATGGGGCGCGGGCGACGCGGGCTGATCGGACACACGCAGCCGCGCAGGATCGCGGCGCGCACGGTGGCCGAGCGCATCGCCGACGAGCTGGGGCAAACGATTGGCCAAACCGTCGGCTACGCCATCCGCTTCGACGACAAGGTGTCGGACTCTACCGCCGTGAAGCTGATGACGGACGGCATCCTCCTCGCGGAGATGCAGCGCGACCGTTTTCTCAACGCCTACGACACGATCATCATCGATGAGGCCCACGAGCGCAGCCTGAACATCGATTTCCTCCTCGGCTACCTCAAGCGGCTCCTGCCGAAGCGGCCGGATCTCAAAGTCATTGTCACCTCGGCGACGATCGACCCGGAGCGCTTCGCCGCGCACTTCGCGGCCGCAGACGGCACGCCCGCGCCAATCATCGAGGTCTCGGGCCGCACCTACCCGGTGGAGATCCGTTACCGGCCGCTCGTCGAGCAAGTGGAGACGAAGTCGGGCACGAAAGACGTGGACATCGACATGATTGACGGCGTCGTCGATGCCTGCAAGGAGCTCATGGGCGAGGGCAAGGGCGACATCCTCTGCTTCTTCTCATCAGAGCGCGACATCCGCGACTGCATGGAGGCGCTGGAGAAGCAGCACTGGCGCGGCGTGGAGGTCGTGCCGCTGTTCGGGCGCCTCTCCAACGCGGAGCAACACCGCGTGTTTTCCCCGCACTCCGGCCGCCGCATCGTGCTGGCCACCAACATCGCGGAGACCTCGCTGACCGTGCCGGGGATCCACTACGTGGTGGATACCGGGCTGGCCCGTATCTCTCGCTACTCCACCCGCACGAAGGTACAGCGCCTGCCCATCGAGGAGGTTTCGCAGGCCAGCGCGAACCAGCGATCGGGCCGCTCCGGACGTACCGCCGACGGCATTGCCATCCGCCTGTACTCGGAGGAAAACTTCGAGGCGCGGCCCGAGTTCACCGACCCGGAAATCCTGCGCACCAACCTGGCCAGCGTCATCCTGCAAATGATTTCGCTGCGCCTCGGCGACATTTCCGAGTTCCCGTTTATCCAGCCGCCGGACCACAAGGCAGTGCGCGACGGTCTCCTGCTCCTCCACGAGCTGGGTGCGATCACCGACAAGGAGCGCGGCGGCGCACCCGTCTTGACGGACATCGGCCGCGACCTCGCGCGCATCCCCGTCGACCCGCGCATGGCGCGCATGCTCGTCGAGGCCAACACCCTCGGCGTACTCGATCGCGTCACCGTGATCGTCGCCGGCATGACCATCCAGGACGTGCGCGAACGCCCCCTGGAGTACCAAGCACAGGCTGATCAGGCGCACGCACGCTTCAAGGACAAGACGTCCGACTTCCTCTCCGTGCTCAAGCTCTGGGACTACATCAACGAGTCCCGCGACGAGCTGTCGGGCAACGCGTTCCGCAAACGGATGAAGCGCGAGTTCCTGCACTACATGCGCATCCGCGAGTGGTACGACCTGGTGCGGCAGCTGCGGGATGTGGAAAAGCAGTTGGGGTGGATTGTGCGGGCGTCGCAAAGCACTCAAGCCGACGGCGAAGCAGACGCCGACGCCGTGCACAAATCGCTGCTCACTGGCCTGCTGTCAAACATTGGCGCGCGCGACGGCAACTCGAAGGAGTTCCAGGGCGCGCGCGGCACCCGCTTCCTCGTCTTCCCCGGCTCGAGCCTGAGCAAGAAGCCGCCGGAGTTCCTCATGGCCGCGGAACTGGTGGAGACCTCGCGGCTGTGGGCCCGCGACGTGGCCAAGATCGAGCCGCAGTGGGTGGAACGCGCCGCGAACGACCTGCTCAAGCACAGCTATTCCGAACCGGTGTGGTCGCGCAAGCGCTCCGCGGCGATGGTGCACCAGAAATCCATGCTTTACGGCGTCACTATTGTGCGCGACCGGCTCGTGCCGTACCACAAGGTGGATCCGGAGGCAGCGCGCAGCATGTTCATCCGACACGCGCTGCTGGAGGGCGATTGGAACCGCCACCACACGTTCATCGAGCACAATGACGCCCTGCTCGCGGAGGCCTCCGAGGTGGAGGAAAAGGTCCGACGCCGCGGCCTCGTGGTCGACGAGGACACACTGTTCGAGTTCTACGACGCCAAGCTGCCCGCCGACGTGACCACCGCGCGGCACTTCGACTCCTGGTGGAAGAAGCAGCGCCGCACAGACAAGCACTTCCTCGACTTCGACCCGGAAACGCTGCTTGACGACACCGGCACCGACACCTCAGCCACCGCCTTCCCCGAGACCTGGCGACAGGGATCGATCAACTACGACCTGCGCTACAAATTCGAGCCCGGCGATCCGTTCGACGGCGTCACGGTCGAGGTCCCGGTCCCGCTGCTCGCAGGCCTGAGCCCGGATGGCTTTGACTGGCTTGTACCGGGCCTGCGCGAGGAGCTCATTACCGAGCTCATCCGCTCGCTCCCCAAGGCCATTCGCACCACCGTCGTCCCCGCGCCTGACTTCGCGCAGCGCGCCCTGCCCCTCCTCGAGAACGGGCAGCCGCTTGTCGACGCCCTCGCGTCCGCCCTCCAGTCACTGGGGGCCTCCGGGGTCAACGGGTCAGACTTCTCACCGACTCGGCTCCCAGCGCACCTGACCATGACGTACGCCGCGATTGACAAGCGCGGGAAGGTTGTCGACCACGACAAGGACCTTGCCGCGCTGAAGAAGCGGCAGGCGGGCAAGATCCGCTCGTCTGTGTCGAAGGCGAGCCGGGCGGCGGAGTCCAAGGCCGTGGCGAAGTGGACGGCGGACTCCCTGGGCGAGGTGCCGGCGACGGTGCAAACCACCATTGATGGCAATAGCGTCGACGCGTTCCCCGCGCTGGAGGCTACCCGCGACGGCGTGCGCGTCACGGTCTTCCCAACGAAGGCTGCCGCGGACGCGTCGATGGTCACCGCGACCCTCACGTTGCTGATCCGCGAGATTTCGGTGTCTGCGCAGCAGATGACCAAGGGGTTGCCGCTGCGCCAGAAAGTGGCGGTGGACCAGTACCCGCACGGTGGCGCGAAGGGGCTCGTGGAGGATGCGCGGGTGGCAGCGATTCGCGACCTGATGATGCAGCACGGCGGCCCCGTGCGTACTCCGGAGGAGTTTTCGGCGCTCGTGGCCAAGGTGTCGCCAGAAGTTCCTGGCGCGGTGCGGCGCATGGTGGTGGGCATCGCCCCTGGGCTCGTCGCGTACGCGAACATGGCGCAGGAGCTGTCGCAATGGGAAGGTCCCGCGATTGATGACATGCGTTCGCAGCTCGAGTTTTACCTCCCCCGCAACGCGTTGACCAGACACGGACTGACCCACCTCCAGCACATGCCGCGCTACATCGAGGCTATCCGGATTCGCCTTGAGGACATGCGCGTGGATCCCGACCGCGATGCGGACCGGCAGGCAATTGTCGACGGCGCGAAGTCGTACCTCGGTGCCAAGCTCGCCAAGCTCCCCGCCGGGCGGGAAAAGACTCGCGCCTACAAGGATGTGTTGTGGAGGATTGAGGAACTGCGCGTGAGTGTCTTCGCGCAGCGCCTTGGCACGCCGAAGCCGGTCAGCGCGCGGCGCATTGAGAAGATGGTAGACAAGCTGACCTAGCGGCGTGAGCTACAGACTCAACCGGCTCAGAAGTCCTCTTTGTCGCGCCGCCGCATCAGACGAATCTCTGATTCGAAGTCGTCGGCGCTCTCGAACGACTTGTACACGGACGCGAAGCGCAGGTAGGCGACCTCGTCAAGCGCGCGGAGCGGTTCGAGCACCGCGAGGCCGATTTCGTGCGCGGGGATCTGTGAGCTGCCGTGGGAGCGCACGATCTCCTCGACCTGTTGCGCGAGTCGTTTGAGCGCGTCGTCCGACACGTCGCGCCCCTGGCAGGCACGCCGCACGCCGACGATGAGCTTGTCACGGTCAAACGGCTCGCTGATCCCGTTGCGCTTCACCACCGTCAGCACTGCCTTTTCCACGGTGGTGAATCGCCCCCCACATTCGGTGCACTCACGACGCCGGCGGATTGCTGATCCTCCTTCAATGATGCGGGAGTCCATCACGCGCGAATGATCGTTGTGGCAAAACGGACAGTACATTGCAGGCTCCCGCTCCTCGCTGTTCTGGGTACGCCCCGGGGACGTGCGCCCGGGCTTGCCTCCTCAATGTACCGTCCCCCGCGCCGCTTCCCTAGCGGGCGCCAGCGACGTATTGGGCGGAGACTTGGTGGCTCATCGACGCGGTGTCGTCCGAGAACGCACCGCCCACGATCGACCCGATCACCAGCGCGGCGCTCAAGCCCAGTCCCACGAGCACGCTCTCGCGCTTTTCGCGGTGGGATTCGAACCGATCGTCGGCTCGGTCTGGCCACTGCGCCGGATCACCCCTCCCCACATCAACGGCCATTATCGAATTACTGATCGTTCGAACATGCTCAGCCCCACACCGCCGAACACCGCGGGTTTCAATGTCCCACTCGTCAGCACGAGCCGGCATGGAAGCCACCTCGAAGCGAGTAGTAGAAGCACCGTAAGTACCATTTTGCATCATCGTCATGAGTTCATTCCTTTCACGTTCACCGCAATCTTACGAACCGAACCAACACTGTCGAACGGAATACCGTTCAGGCGTTCGATGTCGGTTGCATGTTCGATTTATAGCAGGCACGTCAAAGCTTGTCTAGCGGGCGGGGTGAGAACTCGAACATGTTTGCCCGATCTGGTAGGTTGTGCAGTGCGTAGTTAGCGCGAATAAACTCACACACAGTCACCATCAAAGGAGCACCTCATGGCCCGCAAAAAGGCTGATGCCAAGGATTTGGACATCTCGACGCTGTCTGATCGTCAGCGGCGAATTTTGGAAGTAATTCGGGACGCCGTCGTCCTTCGCGGCTACCCGCCAAGCATTCGCGAGATTGGCGACGCAGCTGGGTTGCAGTCCACCTCGTCCGTCGCCTACCAGCTCAAGGAGCTTGAAAAGAAGGGCTTCCTGCGCCGCGACCCGAACAAGCCTCGCGCGGTCGACTTGCGCCATCTCCCCGACGCACCCGGCAAGAAGCCGAAGCCGAGCACGGACACAAACGTGCCGGAGGATGCGTCGACTCCGCGCTACATCCCAGTGGTCGGCCAGATTGCCGCCGGGTCGCCGATCCTCGCAGAGGAGAACGTGACGAGCTACTACCCGATGCCGGAGGATCTTCTCGGCGACGGCGACCTGTTCATGTTGCAGGTCGTCGGCGAGTCGATGCGCGATGCCGGCATCCTCCCCGGCGACTGGGTCGTCGTTCGCTCCCAGCCCGTGGCAGAGGAGGGAGAGTTCGTCGCAGCCCTGCTCGACGGCGAGGCGACGGTGAAGGAGTTCCACAAGGATTCCAGCGGCGTGTGGCTCCTCCCCCACAACGATGCCTACTCGCCTATTGACGGCACCAATGCGGAAATCATGGGTCGCGTCGTCTCCGTGTTCCGCACCATGTAGCACCTCCACCCTGAACACACGCCCGCAGCGATCCCTCGCGCGGGCGTTTTGCTTGTTTGTAGCTCACCTCCGCTTATCACCTTCAACCACTGTGACGATTTCCGGATATGTGGCGGGTGCTGCCCCCGCTTCGGGGGAGTCGGGCACAACAACAACCAATCGGGCACCAATCAATGCGACAATGACAGGTATACGTTTTCCCGTCTTACATCCCGACATACTGAAGGAGCGCCGTGTACGCAGAAGAACGCCGGCGACAAATTGCCTCCCTCACTGCGGTTGAAGGTCGAGTCAATGTCACTGAGCTGGCCGAAAAGTTTGGAGTCACCGCGGAGACGATCCGTCGCGACCTGGCTGTGCTCAATGATGAGGGCATTGTCCACCGCGTGCACGGTGGCGCCGTAGCGAGCCAATCCTTTCTCACCACCGAGTTTCCGCTTGAAGCCCGCTATCGCGCCGCGTCCACGGCCAAGATGGCGATCGCCCGTGCAGCGCTCCAATTCCTCCCGGACCGGCCGGACCGATCTCTCTTCCTCGACTCTGGCACAACCATCAATGGTCTGGCCGAGATTATTGCCAAGCACCCCTCGGCCAAAGATTGGCACATCGTGACCAACTCGCTGCCCACCTCCCTCGACCTGGCAAGCGCGGGTTTGGAAAATGTGCAGCTACTGGGTGGAACCGTTCGTGCGATCACCCAAGCGGTCGTCGGAGACATCGCGCTTCGCTCCATCGCCATTCTGCGCGCCGACGTCGCCTTCATTGGCACCAACGCATTGACCATTGATCACGGGCTCTCCACGGCCGACCCCCAAGAGGCCGCGATCAAGAAGGCGATGGTCACAAACGCGCACAAGGTGGTGGCGATGTGCGACTCGACCAAGCTCGGAAACGACTACCTGGTGAGCTTCGCCCGCCTGAGCGAAGTCGATGTGCTGGTGACCGACTCGGAGGCGCCAAAGTCCTTCATCGATGAACTCGTCGCACACGGCGTCGACGTCATTACCGCGTCCGAGTAAGCCCGTTTTCCCCCTCACTCGTGTGAGATCGCTTCCGAATAGTTGAAAAATCACACCTATTCGGACATACTTGGGGCGTTGCGCTTAGTGCCCGGCATCGCCAACAGACTCGCTGCGTAGGGGCGCTCTCGTGCCTCACCCCACTACATCAACAGTAGGGAGCGAATCCATGATCATCACGTTAACGCCGAACCCGAGCATCGACGCCACACTCAACGTCGATGCCGTGGCGCGCGGCGAAGTGGTCCGCGCCACCGATGCCAGACGCGAAGCCGGGGGTAAAGGCATCAACGTCGCCAACGCTGTCGCGCTGGCTGGCAAGGACACCCTCGCGATCGCGCCGTGTGGACCACACGACCCATTCATCAGCGCTGTCGAGCGCGCGCGCATCCCGTTCGCACCAGTGCCCATCCAGGGCAACGTGCGCACGAACACGGCGCTCACCGAGCCGGACGGCACCACCACCAAGATCAACGAGCGTGGTGCCGAGTTGTCGGGCGAGGAGCAGCGTGGCGTCGAAAAGCAACTGCTCAACCACGCACGAAACGCCGACGCTGCAGTGCTGGCTGGTTCGCTGCCGCCTGGTGCGGCGCCGGACTGGTACGCCGAGCTTGTCGCTTCCCTGCGCAAGGCTTCGCCGGATCTTGTCATTGCTGTGGACACGTCGGATGCGCCGCTGCAGGCGCTCGGGCGCAAGCTCGACGGTGCGGCACCGACCATCATGAAACCGAATTCTTTCGAGCTGGCCCAGCTCACCGGCGCGGACGGGCACGAGCTCGAGGCCGCCGCCGAGCGCGGCGAGTATGACGCCATCATCGCCGCAGCGCGCGCCCTAGTGAATCGTGGCGTGCAGGAGGTGCTGGTCACGCTCGGCGGCGCCGGCGCGTGCCTGGTCACGGCCAACGGCGCGTGGGCGGCCTCCGCTCCTCCGATCACCGTGCGCTCCACCGTCGGCGCGGGCGACAGCTCGCTCGCCGGCTACGTGATGGCGCGAGTCGAGGGCCTCGAGCCCGCGGATTGCCTCCGCCGGGCCGTGGCCTACGGCTCGGCCGCTGCCTCGATGCCGGGCACGGGGATTCCTTCCCCGTCCGACCTGGACGTCGAGCGCACCAAAGTCTTCAGTCTTTCCAACTAATTCAATACCCATATCCTTCGCTACAGAGTAGGAACTCCTATGAACTCCCCACTCATCACACCTGACCTGGTCAGGCTGGACGTGGACTTCGGCTCCTCGCCCGCGGACGTCATCCAACACCTTGCCGGGCTCATAGAAGCCACCGGGCGCGCGACCGACGCAGGCCCCATCGCTGAAGCGGCGACTGCCCGCGAAGCGAAGGCCGGCACCGGTGTCAACGGCCGTGTGGCCATCCCGCACTGCCGCGTCGCTACGGTCAACGAGCCCACCCTTGCCTTCGCGCGCCTGTCCAATCCGGTTGATTTCTCCGGCCCCGACGGCGATGCCGAGCTGGTCTTCCTCATCGGCGCCCCCGAGGGCGGCGGCAAGGAACACCTGAAAATCCTGTCCAAGCTGGCCCGCGCGCTGGTCCGCGGTGACTTTGTGGAGAAGCTTCGCAACGCCAGCACCGAGCAGGAGCTTGTCGACGCCGTGCTGGAGGTCGTCAACGCCGAACCGAAAAAGAAGAAGCCGAAACCGGCCACGACCGATGGCGCCGCAGCCGCCGGCAGCACGGCCGTCACCGCGGGCGCTGCAGGTACCGCGGGCACTTCCGGCGCGAAGCAGGACGTCATCCGCATCGCTGCGGTCACCTCGTGTGCGACCGGCATTGCCCACACCTACATGGCAGCTGACGCGCTCACCCAGGCAGCCGAAAAGCGCGATAACGTCGAGCTCATTGTGGAGCCGCAGGGGTCGTCCGGCGGCGACCCGCTCGAGCAGTCCTTCATTGATAGCGCCGACGCAGTCATCTTCGCCCACGACGTGGCCGTGCGAAACAAGGGCCGCTTTGCCGGCAAGCCGGTCGTGGATTCCCCGGTCAAGCGCGGTGTGAACGAACCGGACGCGATGATCGACGAGGCCATCGCCGCGGCGAAGGACCCGAAGGCCCCTCGCGTCGCGGCCGCCTCCGAGTCTGCGGGCGAGGACTCCGCAACCGGTTCCTCCGGCGAAAGCTGGCCAAAGCGCCTGCAGCAGGCGATCATGACCGGCGTGTCCTACATGGTGCCGTTCGTCGCCGCGGGCGGTCTCCTGCTCGCGCTCGGCTTCCTGCTCGGCGGCTACGACATGGCCAACGGCTGGCAGGCGCTGGTCACCCAGTTCACGCCGTGGGATCTGCCGGGCCACGAGGTGACGGTTGACGGTGTCACGGCAACCTTTGAGCGCTCCGGGTGGGCGCTCTACCTCGGCGCCGTCCTCTTTGCCACGGGCCAGATGGGCATGCAGTTCGTCGTGCCGGCCCTCTCCGGCTACATCGGCTACGGCTTGGCAGGGCGCCCCGGTATCGCACCGGGCTTCATCGGCGGCGCCATCTCCGTCATGGTTGGTGCCGGATTCATCGGCGGCCTGGTCACCGGCCTGCTCGCCGGCGTGATCGCGTACTGGATCCAGACCTGGAAGGTGCCGCGCTGGCTCGGCTCGCTCATGCCGGTTGTGATCATCCCGCTGCTGACCTCCCTGATCGTCGGCCTGCTGATGTTCCTCCTGCTGGGCCGCCCGCTCGAGGCGCTCATGCTGGGGCTGACCGACTGGCTGTCGTCCATGACGGGGTCGTCGGCAATACTGCTTGGCATCATCATCGGCCTGATGATGTGCTTTGACCTTGGTGGCCCGGTGAACAAGGCGGCGTACCTGTTCGGTACCGCGGGCCTGTCCGCTGGCACGGACGCCAGCTTCGAGATCATGGCGACCGTCATGATCGCCGGTATGGTACCGCCGATCGCGCTGTCCATCGCGACCTTCCTGCGCAAGGAGCTGTTCACCCCGGCCGAGCAGGAGAACGGCAAGTCCGCGTGGCTCCTGGGCCTGTCCTTCGTCTCGGAGGGAGCGATCCCGTTCGCAGCAGCAGACCCGTTCCGCGTCATCCCCGCGATGATGCTGGGTGGCGCTACCGCGGGCGCGGTATCCATGGGCCTGGGCGTGGGATGCCAGGCGCCGCACGGCGGCGTGTTTGTCATCTTCGCCTACGACCCGTGGTGGGGCATGGTTATCGCGCTGGCCGCGGGCGTACTCGTGGCCGCGTTAGCCGTGATCGCCATCAAGCGCTTCTGGCCCAACAAGGAAATCCAGAAGGCCGCCGCTGACAAGGCTGCGCAGGAAAACACCGCTTCGGCGGGCGTGCAGCAGGTAGCGGCATAACCAACCGGGTGCCTACACTGGTACCCAGTAAATCAGCACTCAACCAAAGTATTTCGAAAGGACCTCATTATGGCTTCCAAGACCGTCAAGGTTGGCTCCACCGTCGGACTGCACGCACGCCCGGCAACGATCATCTCCGACGCCGCAGGCGAGTTTGATGACGAGATCATCCTGACCCTCGTCGGTGGCGACGAGGACGACGAGACCGACGCCGCGTCCTCCCTCATGATCATGGCGATGGGCGCGGAGCACGGCGACGAGGTCACCATCACCTCCGACAACGCCGACGCCGTTGAGAAGATCGCCGCGCTGATCGAGCAGAACCTCGACGAGGAGTAGCCTCCCCGCGATCGCACAACTTAAGGCCCCTGGCACCTTCCCAGTGAAGGTCCAGGGGCTCTTTCGTACTTATCGACGCCCCCGTTATCCCCTCCTTACCGGTACTGGCCCTCCCCGACCGAGTTGTACAGCCACCGCATGAGTGGGTAGCCGACGATGATGCCCACGGACCCGATGGCGATCCCCTCAAGCGTCACGGAGCCGACGGTGAAGGACAGGTTGCCAATGCCCACGATCAGCGCGACCGCGGCGGCAGTGAGATTGACCGGGTTGGTGAAGTCCACGTTGTTGTCCTGCCAGATGCGCACGCCCAGCATGCCGATGAGCCCATACAGGACCAGACACGCGCCGCCGAGAACGCCGACGGGAATCGTGAAGATGATGGCGCCGAACTTGGGCACGAACGCCAGCGCGATGGCAAAGCACGCTGCCACCCAGTACGCCGCCGTGGAGTACACCTTCGTCGCCGCCATCACGCCGATGTTTTCGGCGTACGTGGTCGTTCCGGAGCCGCCGAAACCGCCGGCGAGGGTGGTGGCAATGCCGTCGCCGATAAGTGCCCTGCCCTGCAGGTCATCCAGGTCTCGGTGGGTCATCTCGGAGACCGCCTTGACGTGCCCGACGTTTTCGGCGATAAGCACCACCAGCACGGGCAGCGTGACCAGGATGGCAGAAAGGTGGAATTCCGGCGAGTGGAACTGCGGCAGGCCGATAAGGGGCGCGGCGTCGATGGTGTCCAGGGCGTCGTCGGCAAGCCCGCCCGTGGCTGCGGCGTAGGCCCAGCCCACGATCACGCCGATCAGGATGCTCAGGCGCGAGATCATCCCGCGGGTCGCCACGGTGATCAGCACGATCGCCGCGAGGGTCACGCCAGCGACGGCCGGCTGTGCTTGGACGTTGCTCACCGCGGTCGGCGCGAGGTTGAAGCCGATGAGGGCGACGATAGCGCCGGTGACGGTGGGCGGCATGACCGCGTCGATCACGCGCTTGCCGGCCACGTGCACGACCGCGCCGACGGCGATGAGGAGCAAGCCTGTCACCAGCACCCCGCCCAGCTGCGCGCCGATGCCGTACTGCTGGGAGGCGGACAGCGGCGCGATGAAGGCGAACGAGGAGCCGAGGTAGCTCGGCAGCCTGTTCTGGGTGATCAGCAGGAAGAGGATCGTGCCCAAACCTGAAAAGAGCAGTGTCGTGTTGACGGGGAACCCGGTCAGGGTCGGCACGAGCAGGGTCGCGCCGAACATGGCCACGACGTGTTGCATGCCGATGCCGATGGTGCGCGGCCAGCTCAGCCGTTCGTCGGGTGCGACGACGGCACCGGGTTTCACGGTGCCGCCGTCGCCGTGCAGGGACCAACCATACGAAGTATTCACGCCTGGCAGTCTAGGCAGGTGTACCTAGCTGGTCCCAATCGTTTACGCAGGCACTCGCCCGCTTACGCGACTACGAATTCCGCGTACTGGTCGGCGAGCACCTGGGGCAGGCGGACGTCGATACGCGTGCCCTGCTCTTCGTACTCCTCGCGGCGCACCGTGCCCTCCTCGTGGACGTGCGAGACGACGTCGCCGCGGGTGTACGGGACGAGCATCTCCACGTGGGCGTCGAGGGTGTTGAGGAACAACTCGACTTTGCCTTCCAGCTCGGGGATGCCCTCGCCGGTAAGGGCGGAGACGAAGACAACATCGTGGCCGGAGGAATCGAAGGCGTGGCGCAGCTCTGCAAGCACAAGCGGATCAGCCTCGTCGATCTTGTTCACCACGACGATCTCCGGCGGGATTTCCTCGCCGGATTCGCGCGTAATCTCTGCCAGGACCTCGTTGACCGCCTTGATCTGCTTCAGCGGGAACGGGTCCGAGCCGTCCACCACGTGCAGCAAGAGATCCGCGTTCGTGACCTCTTCCAGCGTGGACTTGAACGCCTCGACCAGTTGCGTGGGCAGGTGGCGCACGAAACCGACGGTATCGGTGAGGACAACATTGCGGCCGTCCGCCAGCTGGGCACGCCGCGTCGAGGGGTCCAGGGTGGCAAACAGCGCGTCCTCCACCAGCACGCCCGCGTCCGTCATCGCGTTAATCAGCGAGGACTTGCCCGCGTTGGTGTAGCCAGCGATGGCAATCTTGGGCGTGGTGGAACGCTGGCGCCGCGCGCGTTTCACCTCGCGCGCCGTCTTCATCCCCTTCAGCTCGTGGCGCAGGCGCGCCATGTCCGCGCGTAGGCGGCGACGGTCTGCCTCAATACGAGTCTCACCAGGGCCGCGGAGGCCCACGCCCCCGTTGGAGCCGGCGCGACCGCCCGCCTGGCGGGACAGGTTGCCGCCCCAACCACGGGTGCGCGAGAACAGGTATTCCATCTGCGCCAGCGAGACCTGTGCCTTACCCTCTCGGCTCTTCGCGTGCTGGGCGAAGATGTCCAGGATGAGCATGGTGCGGTCGATGACCTTGGTCTTCAGCGCCTCCTCCAGCGCCACGATCTGCGAGGGCGAGAGCTCACCGTCAAAAACCACCGTGTCCGCGCCGGATGCCTGCACGATCTCGCGCAGCTCCCCGACCTTGCCGGCACCGATGTAGGTGCCCGGGTCGGGCTTGTCGCGCTTTTGGTAGATCATCTCCACGACTTCCGCGCCCGCCGTCTCCGACAGCGCAGCGAGCTCACGCATGTTCGCTTCCATCTCCGCAGTCGTGCCCTCGAGCCACGCGCCAACGAGGATCACTCGCTCAAGGCGCAGCTTGCGGTACTCAACTTCGTAGTCGTCTTCGAGCTCGTCAGTACGAATCTCGGTGTGCTGTGTCACCCTGCGGAACGAGTTACGCTCCTCCAAGTCGAGCGCGCCAGTCGTCGGGGCGTCAGCCCCGGGCTGCGGCGAGTTGTGCCGGAACGCCCGCTCGAGCAGCGCATCACGCGCCGCATCCTGGTCGCTCTGGTCGTCCTGTGCTCCCTGAGCACCCTGGGTGTAGAACGTTGAGGTCATTCAGTCCTTCTGGTCAGAACTTCCGGGCCACGTGGGTTCGCGCGCCCAGCGCATTCCGAAGAATGCTTACGTTGTAGTTTACGTGTTTCTTCCAACACCGTGTGCATGCGGATCATTCCGTGCGCACAGTGCTTTGCGACGCCACCGCGACCCCGCAGTTCTCACCCCGGTGCATTCGCCGACTAGGCTGTGCTCCATGAGCGAAACTCTGAGTACCCGAGCCCAAGCGGCCACCGCGAGCAACGGCGCCCACCAGGACCTTGCTGCGATCGGCCTCGGTTTTTCCAAGTGGCAGGAAGCAGTCGAGCAGGCAATCGCCACCAACCGCCTCGAAGTCACGGGCGAGGTCCGTGGCGGGCAGCTGATTCAGTACGGCGACCCGTCGGGCGCGCAGCTCAACATCCTGGCTGTTGAGCCGTTTGCCACCTTCGCTGGCTTTGCGTCGCAAACGCGCACGTTTGCGCACATCACCCCGCTCAATGACGTCGTCGCACTGGCCGACGTTGTTGATCCGCACGGTAACACCATTTCCTCCGTTACCGTGAATCTGGCGCAGGGCCCGCTAATCGTCGACGAGCCGACGCTCCAGTGGCAGGAGCTGGGCATCACCGCACTGATGTTGGACCAGCAGCGTTTCGATTCCACCGACGCGTACCTGGCGGCCAACCCGGGTGCAGTCCTCGGCGCCGTGACCTCCCCTGGTGCGGAAGCCGTGGGCAACGGCGCGGCCACCACCCCCGACGCAGCGGCGCAGCTTTCCGCACGCGTCCTCGACGCGGAATACCGCACCTCCGAGCTGACCGGCCAGCGCTTCATTCACGCGTCCGTGGATGGCGCCTTCCCCTTCGACGTGTGCCTGCCGGACGGCGAGCTCCCGCAACGCGACTCCGTCATCGCCGGTACCGCGGTGCTCGCCGGCTCCATCCCCGCTCCGAGCGGCGGCGGGTGTGGCGGCTGTGGCGGTTCCTGTGGCTGCGGTGGGCACTAGGGATACAGACGCTCGGCTCCGGTGACCCCGTTGACCCCGTTGACATGGTCCCCACACGCCGATCGAGGAGGTGACCGCACGTGGATCCATCACGAAAAGACTTACTCCGCGCCTTGTGGGGCGCTCTGTTGTTCGCAGTGGCGGTCCTGCTGGTGATCTTCCTCCGGCTCCCAGGGCTCATGCTCACGCTGCTCCTCATCCCGCTCGCGCTCGCGATACACCGCCGGTACGACACGAATCCGGAGATCGCGTCGCTGAAGGCGTCGCTGCGCATCGCGCGCGACGACATGGAGGAGATCCTCCAAAGCTACGACGATCTCAAGTACGGCACGTCCACGCAGTCCGTCGCAGATCGCACGCTGCACTACCCGGCGCTAGCCAACGGCGACGTCTCGCAGCACGCCATCAGCGAGTTCCTGCTGCGCACCTCCTCGGCGCGCCGCTTCATCGCGCGCATTGACGGCTACCTGGAATCCCCGGACATTGACCGCTTCCAGCTAGAAAAGCTCATTGGCATTGCCGACGAGCGCGCGCTCGAGCTTTCCGAAGCGTGGGACGACGCCCGGCGCGTCGCGCGCCAAATCGGGCCCGCGTAGCGCTGCGAGCGCAACCACCTACAGCAACTGCTGCAGCTGCGACGGCAGTGTGATACCCAGCCGAGGCGCGACTGCGACTGCGCCGCCGACGAGGAACCCCAGCGCGGCGAGCACCCCAAGTGCGATGGCAACTGCCTTTCCCGCCGAGCTGGCCTGCTCCGTGTTTTCTGCTCTCGCCGGGACCGCTGGGGGCGCCGCGGTGTCGGCCAGGGGCTCACCTGCGGGTGCAGGGCCGTCGCCGTGACGCGTGCCGACGCCTCCTTGCTGGTTCACGTCCGCTTCCGTGGGGAAGCTGACCGTTACGTTGCCGCCCTGCGCGCACGCCTTGTCTGCCTGCTTCGTCGCGGCGACGTTTGCGCGCTCGTAGGCGATGGCTGCGGGGAGGTCGACGACGCGCGGTGCTTCCTCGTTAAACCTCCTGATCTGGTCCTGCGTCAGGTCCAGCTGTTCATTGGCGGAGAAAACCTTGCCCGGGTTCTGGGCGAACTCATCCCATCCTTCGTAGCCCATTTCGGCCCACGCTGCGTTTGCGGTCTCTCCCGGGAAGAGCTCAAACTCCCAGGAATTCGCCCTCCCGGACTCCACACGTTGCAGGTACGCGTCGGTTCGGGCTTGCGCTGCGACGATGTCCGTGATTGTTCCGGCCGTATCGGGGCCGTATGCGTCCTCGAGCGACGCAACTTCGCGTTCGTATGCTGCTTCGACGTCTGGGGCGACGTCGGTAAAGTTTTCGTAGCTGATCAAGGTCTCTACCACGGACTCGTTTGCTGCTAACGCATCGAGGCGCTTGAGTTGTTCGGGTGTGAGCGTGGTTTTACTCGCAACGATGAAGAGCCGCTCCAACGCCACGGTGTCATACAGCGCGTACGCCTTGGCCTCGTCTTCGGTGAGGCTGACAAAGCAAGACTGCGCGCCCAGCAGCCCTGAGTCCTCCAGCGGGCCGACATCGGCGGCGTTCGCGGGTGGCGCCACTGCGGCCACTGCAACCACTGCGGCCATCGGGGCCGCCGCGCTGGCGAGCCGCCGGGAACTGGGTCGCTTGGTGTCCCGGTGATCGTCGTGAAGCGGACGGGCGAACGAGGCTGCGAGGTGCATTGCGGCTACTTTCAAGGAGCATCTACTGCGCGCCGGAGGGAGAATGGGCGTCCGCAGCAGGACAGGGAAGGATGACATCTCCATGCGCCACGATACGCGAGGGGCCCGTCATGCGCGCGGTTTGCTCCGAATTTACTGAGTCTTCGCTGATTGCAACTTCCACCGCACCGCCGGGGACGCGCACAGTGACGGTCCCAGCCGCCTCGCCTGCGGCACGCAGCGCGGCGGCCGCGGCGGCGACGGTGCCAGTCCCGCAGGAGCGGGTCTCTCCTACGCCACGCTCCCAGACGCGCATGGAACACTGCCCGTCGCGCGCCTCGGTGAGGAGCTCCACGTTGACGCCCTCCGGGAACACGGCAGCGTCAAACTCGGGGGCGGACAGTTCCATGGCTGCGAGTTCCTCAGGGGTCATGCCGGGTACGACCGCAGCGAGGTGCGGGTTTCCCACATCGACGGCGACGCCTTCGAAGGTGCGCGATCCGATGGTCGCCCACGAGTCAGCCCCAGCGCGCACGGTGCCCATGCCCACGGCAACGACGGCGTCGCGCTCGTCGAAGCGCTCGACGTGGATCCGCTTCACTCCTGCGCGGGTGTGCACGTCAAAGTCGTCGGCGGGTTCGAGGCCCTCGGCCTTGAGCACGTGGGCGAATGCGCGGATGCCGTTGCCGCACATCTCGGCGATCGAGCCGTCGGCGTTGCGGTAGTCCATGAACCAGGTGCCGTCGATACGCACGACGCGCAGCAGGCCGTCGCCGCCGATCCCGGCACGTCGGTTGCACAGCCAGGCAACCTGCTCGGGGGCGAGGTCGAGCTGATCGTCGACGTCAATGAGTACGACAAAGTCATTCTCTGTCGCGTGGGCTTTGATGAACTGTTGCGGCTGGGTCATGGTTGCGAGTCTAGACGCAGCGCGGCCAGCGCCTGTTCGAGCGTCTCTCCCGACGCGGCGTCGAGCCACGCGATGCGGTGGTCCCGGTTGAACCACGAGCGCTGGCGGCGCACGTAGCGGCGCGTGCCGGTCACCGTGCACTCGACGGCCTCGTCGTGGGAAAGCTTGCCTGCCATCATGTCAAGGACCTGGGCGTAGCCGATGGCGCGCCCGGCGGTGGAGTCGCGGACGAGCCCGTCACCGATGAGCGATTCGACCTCGTCGATGAGGCCGCGCTCGAACATGAGGTGCGCGCGTTGTTCCACGCGTGGGTTGAGCCACTCGGCGTTCGTGCGCAGCCCCACGATGCGTGTCCCCCAGCGCGGCGGCGCGTCCTTTGGCGGCTGGGACGCCTGGAAGGGCTTCCCGGTCAGCTCGATGACCTCGAGCGCGCGCACCGTGCGTCGCGGGTCCTTGTCCTCGATGACGCGGGCGGCTTCGGGGTCGATCGCGGCGAGCTCGTCGTGCAGCGCGTCGGTGCCGATGGCGAGCCTGCGGTCCTCGTACTTTTGGCGAACTGCGGGGTCGGTGGGCGGGAACGTCCAGGCGTCGATAAGCGACTGCACGTACAGCATCGAACCACCGACGAGGACGGGGACCTTGCCGCGCGCCATGATCTCCTCAACGGTGGCGACGGCGAGTGCCTGATACTCGGCCACGGACGCGGACTTGGTGACGGGCCAGATGTCCAGCAAGTGGTGCGGGATGCCGCCGCGCTCGTCGGGGGCGAGCTTGGCGGTGCCGATGTCCATACCCCGGTAGAGCTGCATGGAGTCGACGTTGACCACCTCCCCGCCGACGTGCGAGGCGAGCGCGATGCCCAGGTCGGACTTTCCGGACGCCGTGGGGCCAACGACAGCGATCGGGCTGACCGAGCTCTCGGGTGCGTGAGTCATGCCACCTCCCACAGCGCAACGTAGCGGCCGACGCCAAGCGACGCGTCCGAATCAACCAACTGGCTGCTCACCCGGTTGAGCCGGGCGAGTTCGAACCACAGCTCCGGCTCGAGCACGCCAAGCTCCTCCAAGTTCTCGGGCAGCGCGACATCCTCGCCGTCGGCGAAACGCCCCATTGCGCGGTGCAGTTCCGGGGCACCCTGCATGAGCGCGAGCGGCGCGCGCTCGGTCAGGCCCGCCGACCCGTCCGCCACGACGATGGTGAGCACGCCTGGGTCAGGTGCTCCCACGTGGCTGCGCACCTCACGCACGCGGGTGCTCCGGCCGGCCAGCGAGGGTTGCGCGAGCGCGTAGCGGGCGACGAGCTCCGGCAGGTAGTTTCCCTCGCCGACGCTGACCTGTGGTGCGCCCCACGCGGCGAAGGAGCCAGTGTGGGCGGTGTAGTGCTTCTGGTTGCGCAGGCAGACAATGTCAATGGTCGCCGCTGTTTCTCGGGCACCTGAGGCGCCGAGGGCGTCTACCGCCTGCCCAACCGCCGTGCCGATCGCGCCGAGCACCCGCCGGGAGGGTTCGTGGGCCCCGGCGAGGGAGTCAACCAGGGCCGGCGACCCCGGCATGATGAGGACCTGTGCGCTGTGTTTCACCCGCACCACTCTAGTTGGCGCGCTCGGCGCGCAACCGGGTGGGAGGTCCGCTCCCGGAGCAAGGTTTGGCCGCGCAGCTGCCGGTACCCCTGTAAAGTTTGAGGAAGCACTCGCCACGCAGCGCCCTACAACGGACGCCGCGTGGCACTGGCAGCCGCGTCGCGCGGCACTTTGAACGTAGGGAAAGGACCTGCAATGACCACCTCGGACCAGACACCGAAGCCAGCTCCGAAGCCCGGGGCGACCCCCGCTCCGAAGCCGGGCGTGAAACCATCACCGGCCGCGATGCCGAACCGCTCGCCCAAGCCCGGTCCCGTGCCTGGTTCCGCAAACCCGCAGGCTGCCACCCCGTCCCCCGTCCCGCCGAAGACGCCTGCGGTGCCCACCGCTGACCCCTCCAAGTTTGGTCGCATCGATGAGCACGGCGCGGTCTTTGTCACGCGCGGTGGCACGGAGCGCCAGATCGGCTCCTGGCAGGCAGGGACGCCGGAGGAAGGCCTGGCGCACTACGGCCAGCGCTTCGACGACCTGGTCACCGAGGTCGAGCTGATCGAATCCCGCCTGGCAGCCCACCCGGACGACGCCGCGCAGCTTCGCCAGCGGGCCGAGGCACTGAAGTCGACGCTGGACGAGCAGGCGGTCATCGGCGACCTGGACGCCCTGGACGCGCGCCTGGACGCGGTCATCGCGGCATCGGACGTCGCCGGCCAACAGGCCCAAGAGGCGAAGGCGCAGCGCCGCGCCGACGCCATCGCCAGGAAGGAAGCGCTCGCCGCGGAGGCGGAGGAGCTCGCCGAAAACTCCAATGAGTGGAAGGCCGCGGGCGATCGCATCCGCGCCATCCTCGAAGAGTGGCGCACCATTCGCGGCATCGACCACAAGACGGACGACCAGCTGTGGAAGCGCTACTCGCGCGCCCGCGACGCGTTCAACCGTCGCCGCGGCTCCCACTTCGCCGAGCTGGACCGCAACCGCGCCGCCGCCAAGCGCGCCAAGGAGGAGCTGGTCGTGCGCGCCGAGGCCCTGCAGGACTCCACCGATTGGAACGAGACCGCGCGCGCGTACCGCGACCTCATGAAGGAGTGGAAGGCGGCCGGACGCGCCCCGCGCGACGCCGACGACAAGCTGTGGGCCAAGTTCCGGGCGGCACAAGACAAGTTCTTCGGCGCCCGCGACGCCGTCAACGCCGAACGTGACCGCGAGTTTGCAGCGAACGCGCAGGCCAAGGACGCGCTGATCGCAGAGTACGAGCCGCTCATTGACCCGTCGAAGGGCCTCGGCGGCGCAAAGGCGAAGCTACGCGAGCTGCAGGACAAGTGGGATGAGATTGGCTACGTCCCCCGCGGAAAGGTCCGCGAGTACGAGGACAAGATCAGCGCGCTTGAGCAGCGCGTCGCAGATGCGGAGGAATCCCGCTGGCGCAAAACCGACCCGGCAGCGCAGGCCAAGGCAAACCAGTTCCAGGTCAAGGCAGATGACCTGACCAAGCAGGCTGAGGCTGCAGAACAACAGGGCAACGCGAAAAAGGCAACAGAGCTGCGCGAGCAGGCCGCCCAATGGCAGGAGTTCGCCGACGTGGCGTCCAAGGCGGTTAACGACAACTAGGACAACTAGTGCTCACCCCGCAACTCTTCGCGCCCCGGCCCGACTCCTCCGCACCACACGCTGCCGCAGACGACGCAGCACACGATGCGGCGGCCGCCGTCGTCGGGGCGTACGCCTTTTCCGCCACCCTTGCCATCCAGGACATCACTGGCATGGCCACCTCAGGCGTCACCGCGTCACACATAGCGAAACGCCTGGAGCCGTCAGCTGAGTCGACTGCGTACCTCTTCGCGCTCACGGATGCGCGCGCACCGCGCCCCGTCACCGACCTCGGATACCCCGAGTTGTTCGCAGCCGACCTCGAGCACGTCCAGGCGTGGGTCTTCGTCTCCCTGCCGCTCCTCGAGGACCTCACCGTCATCGAGGCAAACATCACCCTCGACGCCGCGATCGCACCCCTACCAGGAGAACCCGTCCCGGACGAACCTTGGCGTGCCGCACTCTCGCTTGTCGACGCCCTGTCGACCCAACTCGAGCGCCCCACTAGACACATCTGGGTGACCCACGCGCCGGGCGAATTTACCCCTCCGACCGCCGAGGAGTTCGGCTACGCGCCCGCGTTCCGCGAGGATCAGGCGACGTTTCCGGTCGAGCACATCTCGGCACTCCCCGCTCCGGCCGGTGACATCCAGGTCGTGGAGGGCCCCGGCTTCCGCACGAACCGCACCGGCGCGCCGGGCGAGGCGCAGCAATTCGGCCGGTTGCTTACCGCAGCCTCACGCGACTACCCGCGCGGCGACCTGCGCCTGGACACCATCGAGTGGGACCTCCAGCGCATCACAGACGCGGGCGCCAGGCTGACCGACCGCGGCGGTTTGCAGCTCACCGGGATCGTCCGTGTCGCGGGCGAGATCGCCGGTCTGTGCGAGGTTGTCCGCTACCTTTCTGATGACCCGAAGGTCTGTGAGCTTGGGCTCGTCTACGTGCTGCCCGAGCATCGCGGTCGCTGCCTCGGCGCGGGGCTCATTCGCGCCACGCTCGAGCACGCGCGGGATGTGTGGGAGGACCTGGCGACCGCTTACTGCTCGTACCCCGCCGGTTCCGCAGCTGCGGGATCCATCATGCGGGCGCTCTCCGCGGAGCCTGCCTCCGCCACGACAGCTTGGCAGAAGCTCGAGGAGACGGATTAGCTGCGCGGCCGGTAGAGTGCGTTCGCGGCGGACGACGTTGCCGCCGAGCCGACCAGCACCAGAATGGTGTAGAGAATGCCGGTGATGCCCAGCATCTGCAACAGCCACCCGAAGAAGAGGGCACCGACGACGGCGCCGCCGATCGAAACAACCCAACGCATACACAAGTCCTTCCATGTGGGGAACAGGTAAAGTCTGGCCCTCCACCATACCGATTCTCCGCTCCGCGCGGGTCGGCCCCGGTCAGTCCACCTAGTCCGAGGGGTGCTGGCGGTGGCGTTCGGCGGCCCGGGCGCGGCGATCGTCGATAAGCAGCGGGTTCTCGGCGTATCCCTGGGCCTGGCGGGTGGCTTCCTGCTGGGCCTTGGCCACGTCGTCGGTGTCGTCGAGTAGCGCGCGGCGCTCACCGGCCGCCCGCTGGGCTGCGTCGCGGCGGGTGATCACCGGGATGAAGGCGAACGTGGCCACTGCAACCGCGAGGATGGCCAGGTAGCTGCCCGGGCCGTGGTGAAATCCCTGGTCAAACGCATCGCTAGTGCGGCGGAGCCACAGCGCGAGCACAGACGCAAACAGTGCGACCGTCGTGAGCATCCACGCAGGCGCAGCGAAGACGAAGCGGCGGGTAGCCAGCGCCACCGTCGTGAGCACGCCCAGCCCGGCCAGCGACAGCCACAGGAACACGGTCTCCGTGAGCTTCGCCTGAACGCTTTCCGACGCCCCCGTAACCCCCACGAACTGCCAGCCGCTCACCCCGCCCGCAAACGGGAGGAAGAGTGCAATGAGGTACACCACGACGCAGCCGGCAAGCACCCAGAACCCCGCGTTGACCGGGATGGTCGCGCCCGCCGCCTTCTCGGCGCGTGCGGCCTGCTTGGCATCGCCGCCCTTGTAGGTGTGGGCGGCCGCGCTCTGCTCGGCGAGCCGATTGTCCTCGGGGTGTGGTGCCTGCGCCATGGTGGCCTCCAATGAGTGTGCGTGGAAGTGGTTCGGGCAGTGAGTCTAGTTGCAGCCGCACGCGCCGCCCGCTGCGGCGGTGCCGGTTGCGGGGTCCGCGTTAGTGGCGGGGCGGCCGATCGTCGGCAAGCCCAGGCCCACCCCGACCGGCGCCGTGGTGGGCACCTCACCTGCGGCCGAGTTATCGCCCGCCTTGGTGCGGCGGTGCGAGCGCACACCCGAATCCGCGATGAGGAAGTGGGGCTTGGAGTCAGTCACGGTCACGTGGACGATGTCTCCCGGGCGGATCTCGCCGTCGATGTTGCCCTCGGGTGTGAAGTGCACGAGTCGGCCGTCACGGGCGCGGCCGGACACGCGGTGGGTCCGGTCGTTCTTGCGGCCCCCGTCGGCCTGGACGAGCAGCTCCTGGTCGGTGCCCACCAGCTTCGCGTTCTCCTCCTCGCTAATACGCTCCTGCAGGGCGACGAGGCGCTCGAACCGGTCCTGCACGACCTCCTTCGGCACCTGGTCCTCCATCTCGGCGGCCGGGGTCCCGGGGCGCGGCGAGTACTGGAAGGTAAACGCCGAGCTGAAGCGCGCCTGCTCCACCACGTCGAGGGTGCCTTGGAAGTCCTCTTCGGTCTCGCCGGGGAAGCCGACGATGATGTCGGTGGTGATCGCCGCGTGCGGGAGCTTTTCACGCACCTCGTCGAGAATTCCGAGGAACTTCTTGGTGCGGTAGGAGCGGCGCATGTCCTTGAGCACCTTGTCCGAGCCGGACTGCAGCGGCATGTGCAGCTGCGGGCACACGTTCGGCGTCTCCGCCATCGCGTCGATGACATCAGAGGTGAACTCGGCCGGGTGCGGAGAGGTGAAGCGCACGCGCTCGAGCCCCTCGATGTCGCCGCAGGCGCGCAGGAGCTTGGAGAACGCGGAGCGGTCGCGCTCCAGGTCCTGGTCGACAAAGTTCACGCCGTACGCATTCACGTTCTGGCCCAGGAGCGTAATTTCGGACACCCCCTGGTCCACCAGCGCCTGGACCTCTGCCAGGATGTCGCCGGGTCGGCGGTCCGCTTCCTTGCCGCGCAGGCTCGGCACGATACAGAAGGTGCACGTGTTGTTGCAGCCGACGGACACGGACACCCAGCCCGCGTACGAGGACTCGCGCTTCGCCGGCAGTACCGACGGGAAGACCTCGAGGGACTCGACGATCTCCACCTGCGCCTCGTCTTCCACACGAGCGCGGTCCAGCAGCGCGGGCAGCGCCGACAGGTTGTGGGTGCCAAACACGGCATCGACCCAGGGGGCCTTTTCCAGGACCGTGTCCCGATCCTTTTGCGCCAGGCAGCCACCGACAGCGATCTGCATGCCGGGGTGCGCTTCCTTGGTCTTCTTCAACTGGCCGAGCGTGCCGTAGAGGCGCTTGTCCGCGTTTTCGCGCACCGCGCACGTGTTGAAGACCACGAGGTCGGCTTCGGTCTCCTGCTCCGCGGCGACGTACCCGGCGCGTTCAAGCATGCCGGAAAGCCGCTCCGAGTCATGCACATTCATCTGGCAGCCGAAGGTGCGCACCTCGTAGGTGCGACCGGCTCCACCGCTGGTCACTTCTTGCCCCTGAAGATTCTGTTGCTGCGTCACGGTTGCACAGTGTATCGCCGCCAACGCCCGCAGCATAACCGGGAATTCCGCCGCCCACGCCGCTCGAGTTACCCACAGTTTGGGGGAGGTTTACACAAAGTTTCACAAAAGCATGTCACAGATCACTTGAATCAGCTAAATGTTATATGCATGACACAGGCTGCTGAACCCATGATTCTCATGGAGGGCGTGCAGAAGTATTTCGGTGACTTCCACGCCCTGACTGACATCAATCTCACCGTTCCCAGAGGCGAGGTTGTCGTTGTGCTTGGCCCATCCGGGTCCGGCAAGTCAACCCTGTGTCGCACGATCAACCGCCTCGAAACCATCGAGGAAGGCTCGATCCACATCGACGGCAAGCTCCTTCCTGAGGAAGGGAAAGACCTTGCCAAGCTGCGCGCCGACGTGGGCATGGTGTTCCAACAGTTCAACCTGTTCCCGCACCTGACCATCCGTGACAACGTCACGCTCGGCCCCATCAAGGTGCGCAAGCACAGCAAATCGGACGCAGTCAACCGCGCGAACGAGCTGCTCGACCGGGTTGGCATTGGCAACCAGTCAGGCAAGTACCCGGCGCAGCTTTCCGGCGGTCAGCAGCAGCGCGTCGCTATCGCGCGTGCCCTGGCCATGGACCCGAAGGTCATGCTTTTCGACGAACCCACGTCCGCCCTCGACCCCGAGATGGTGGGAGAAGTCCTGGACGTCATGAGCGAACTCGCCGCATCCGGCATGACCATGGTCGTAGTCACACACGAAATGGGCTTCGCCCGCAAAGTGGCGGACCGGATCCTCTTCATGGCTGACGGCGAGATTGTGGAGGACTCCGACCCAGAATCCTTCTTTACCAACCCGCAGTCGGATCGTGCCAAGGACTTCCTGGCCAAAATCCTTCCGCATTAACCCCCTACGCCCTTCCCTTCCCTTCCCCTCATCCCAATCCCAAAGGAGACCACTTATGAACCGCATCTTCCGCGCCCTGGCAACCACGTCCATCGCAGCGCTCACCGCCACCATGCTCGTCGCGTGCGGCGGCACCTCGAGCGAGAGCGGCGACGGCCTACTCGCCCAAATTGAGGCGGGCAGCGTCACCCTGGGCACCAAGTATGACCAGCCGGGCCTCGGCCTGCGCGAAGCAGACGGCTCCATGACCGGCCTGGACGTGGAAATCATGACCTACGTGGTCAATTCCATCGCCGATGCGAACGGCTGGGAGCACCCTGAAATCACCTGGCGCGAAACCCCATCAGCGCAGCGCGAAACCCTGATCCAAAACGGCGAGGTCGCCGCCATCGGCGCAACCTACTCCATTAACTCTTCTCGCGCAGAGGCCGTGAGCTTCGGCGGCCCCTACCTGCTCACCCACCAGGGGCTGCTCGTGCGCAGCGAGGGTAATGACATCAACGGCCTGGATGACCTTGACGGCCGCATCCTGTGCTCCGTCACCGGCTCCACCCCGGCGCAGAAGGTCAAGGACGCGCTCCCCGGCGTGCAGCTCCAGGAGTACGACACTTACTCTTCGTGCGTCGAGGCGCTGCGCAACGGCAACGTCGACGCGCTGACCACAGACAACACTATTTTGGGCGGCTACGCGGCCCAGTCCCCGGGTGACTTCAAGGTCGTGGAGCTGAAAAAGGACGGCGAGCAGTTTACCAACGAGCACTACGGCATCGGCGTGACCAAGGACGACACCGAAACCGTCGACGCCATCAATACCGCGCTCAAGGCAATGTACGAGGACGGCTCCTTTGACACGTTCGTCGACGAAAACCTCGAGGGCGGCGTAGGTGTCGAGCAGGACAAGCCGGGCGACCTGTCCTTCCTGGAACAGTAGGCGCTCCCCACGCGCCCGCGCGCACCGCGCCAGCCCCCAATCTACTCACCGCACTGCACCGAGGAGTCAACTATGGACGCCCTATGGGCCGACCTGCTGCCAAAGCTTTGGCCCGCATTCTTCACCACAATCCGGCTCACCGTCTATTCGGCCATCGGCGCGATGCTCTTAGGCACGCTGCTGACGGCAATGCGCGTCTCGCCGGTCGGTGTGTTGCGCGGGCTCGCCACCACCTACATCGAAACGGTGCGAAACACCCCACTCACCCTAGTCGTGCTCTTCTGCTCGTTCGGTCTGTACCAAAACCTCGGGCTTGAACTGGCCAGCAGGGACTCCTCGACGTTCATCGCGGATCAGAACTTCCGCCTCGCGGTGCTCGCCTTCATCCTGTACACCAGCTGTTTCGTTGCCGAGTCGCTCCGAAGCGGCATCAACACCGTCCACTTCGGCCAGGCCGAAGCTGCCCGCTCATTGGGCTTGAGCTTCGGGCAAATTTTCTCGCTCATTATTTTCCCGCAGGCCGTCCGCGCGGCGATCGTGCCACTGGGCAACACTCTGATCGCGCTGACCAAGAATACGACCATCGCGTCAGTCATCGGTGTCGCCGAGGCATCGCTGCTGATGAAGTCCACGATCGAGTTCCATGCCAACGAGCTCTTCGTCGTCTTCGGCGTCTTCGCCGCCGGGTTCCTCATCCTCACCCTGCCGATGGGCCTCGCCCTCGGCTGGCTTTCTGACCGATTGGCGGTGAAGCGCTAATGTCCGTACGCGCAACAGTTCTTTACGACGCCCCCGGCCCCAACGCCGTCAAACGCAACTACATCTACACCGCTGTCACCATCGCGGTCCTCGCTGCGGCCGCGTGGTGGGTGATGAGCACACTCGCCGGCAACGGCCAGCTCGAGGCCGCAAAGTGGACCCCCTTTGTCCAGGCCAACACCTGGACCACCTACATCTTGCCTGGACTCCTCGGCACACTGAAAGCAGCTGCGCTCTCCATCGTCTTCGCCATCGTCTTCGGCGTGATCTTCGGCCTCGGCCGACTCGCCCAAACCAAGGTGGTGCGCTGGTTGTGCGGCGTGATCATTGAGTTCTTCCGCGCCATCCCAGTGCTCATGCTCATGATCTTCCTGTACCAGCTCTTCGCGGTATTCAAGATCGTTCCTCCGAAAGGGCTCGCGTTCTGGGCCGTCGTCATCGCGCTGACGCTCTACAACGGCGCCGTCATCGCCGAGATCCTTCGCGCCGGCATCAAGTCGCTCCCGCGCGGGCAGTCGGAGGCAGCGCAGGCCTTGGGCATGTCGCACTGGCAGACCATGTGGCAGATCCTGCTCCCCCAGTCCGTCGCCGCAATGCTGCCGGCGCTCATCTCTCAGATGGTCATTGCACTGAAGGACTCGGCACTGGGCTACCAGATCGGCTACATCGAAGTTGTCCGTTCGGGCACTCAGGTCGCGTCCGCAAACAAGAACTACATCCCTGCGCTCATCGTCGTGGCCATCATCATGATCGCCATCAACTTCCTGCTCACCCGCTTGGCGTCACGCGTTGAGCACCAGCTTCGCGCAGGTCGCGCGCGCCGCAACCTCTTTGCCAAAGTTCCCGAGCAGCACAACCAGGGCCTGGAAACCAAAGACAACGTCAACGTGGACTGGCACAACCCGAACTACACCAAAATTGCCAACCCTGACGAGTAGGCGTGGGGCATCGCCTCTCGACGCCACGCCCACGTCACTCACTCTCCATCGAGCTCCGCGAGGCGCTGCTCAAGCACCTCGCGGCCCAGGCGCAGCGCCATCCCCTCGGGGAAGCCGCGGCGCGCCATCGCGCCGACGATGCGTCGCAACACCTTGTCGTACTCGGCCCGCCCGTCGGGGCGGTGCCTCACCTGGCGGGCCTTCTTCTCTGCCACCGCCCGCGCGGTGGCCTCCTCGTCTGCTTCACTGAGCTGCGCTAGGGCTTCGGCACGATCGGCCTGAGCCACGCCCTTTTGCTGCAGCTCCCTGTCCAGGAACCGCGATGACTTCCCGCGCCGTTTCGCGCGCTGCCGCACCCACTCGTGGGCGAACGCCGCGTCGTTGAGCAGCCCGGACCCCTCGAATTCATCAAGAACGTCCTCAACGAGCTCTGACTCGAACTCCGCGCGCAGGAGGCGGGAGCGCAGCTCGTCGCGGGAGCGCGCCCGCTGGTCGAGCAGCCCCAGCGCCCGCTTTCGCACTGGGGCCAGGGCCTCCTCCCGAGTGCGGTCGAAGAGCTGGTTGCTCCCCTCGCCGCGTTCGTAGGCCTCGACGGCCTCCTTGAGCCGCTCAAGCTTTTCCGGGTCAGGCTGGGTCGGCCCCCGATCGCGTGGGCCCGCCACTACTTCGCGTCCGCGGCGGACGCACCGGCCGGGGCGCCGTCGCCGACTTCGTCGTCGTCGAAGTCGACGTTGGGGACCATGTCCACGGGATCGTCGCTAAGCTCATCGCCCTCGCTGTTGTTGGACTTGGCGTACGCGCCGACGCCGAGGGCCTGGAAGATCTTGTCCTCGATCTCATTGGCCAGGTCCGGGTTGTCCTTGAGGAAGTTGCGGGCCTTCTCCTTGCCCTGGCCGAGCTGGTCGCCCTCATAGGTAAACCAGGAGCCGGACTTCTTGACGATGCCGTTGTCCACGCCGAGGTCAATGATGGAGGACTCGCGGGAGATGCCCTCGCCGTACATGATGTCGAACTCGGCGATCTTGAACGGCGGCGAGACCTTGTTCTTCACAATCTTCATCTTGGTGCGGTTACCAATGGAATCCTGGCCGTCCTTCAGGGTCTGGATTCGACGCACGTCACAACGCACGGAGGCGTAGAACTTCAGCGCCTTACCGCCGGTGGTAGTCTCCGGCGAGCCGAACATCACACCGATCTTCTCACGCAGCTGGTTGATAAAGATCGCGGTGGTGCCGGAGTTGTACAGCGCACCGGTCATTTTGCGCAGCGCCTGCGACATCAGGCGGGCCTGGAGGCCGACGTGGGAGTCGCCCATCTCGCCCTCGATTTCCGCTTTCGGCGTCAGCGCCGCGACGGAGTCGATCACGATGATGTCGATGGCGCCGGAGCGCACCAGCATGTCCGCAATCTCCAGGGCCTGCTCACCGGTATCCGGTTGGGACACCAGCAGGTTATCGGTGTCCACGCCGAGCTTGCGCGCGTACTCCGGGTCGAGCGCGTGCTCCGCGTCAATGAACGCGGCAATACCGCCGGCGCGCTGGGCGGACGCGATTGCGTGCAGCGCCACCGTCGTCTTACCGGAGGATTCCGGCCCGTAGATCTCTACGACACGGCCGCGGGGCCAGCCTCCGATGCCGAGGGCGACGTCAATCGCAGTATTGCCCGAAGAAATGGACTGGATTGGCGGACGGTTATCGTCTCCAAGACGCATAATCGCGCCCTTGCCAAAGTCCTTCTCAATCCGAGCCATCGCCGCATCGAGCGCGTTTTGACGTTCGTTGCCGCTATTCGCGGCAGCCTTCTTCTTCGCAGCCATGTTGTTCTCCTTTATGTCTTTCGTAGGTTCGCACGCGGCACCGTGGCCGCCCTTTATCTATTAGACGCACGACCATAGGGGTGCGGTTCCCTCTGCCACCAATCTTTTTCTTCTGTGGCGCTGATTGGCACTCTACGGCAGGGCGCGGACACGCAACGACTATACACGCATAGGTGTTCGAGTACACGTCGCGACACACAAGTGGGTCCACCCCTACACAGCGCGCCGCAGACAAAGGGCCGCGCGCTACTTCCCAGGCCGGTCTACACCCAGGCGGCGCTCCTGCGGCACGTCAAAGGAGTCACACAGTCGCTCCCACGCCACCTTCGGATCGACCCCGCTTTCGATCATCTCTGCAGCCGTTTCGCCCTCCACGGAAAGCACCTGGGACTGGATAATCCAACCGGCGCGATCCGAGCCGAATTCGTCTTCCACCAACTGCCGAAATTCCGTCAAACGCATGCCGTCTAACCTACACGCGCACCGCTCCCTCCCCGCATCGCACGAGTTGAACAGCGTTCACTAAGGTTTCACCCATGAGTACACACACCACCCCGGCAGCCACTGCGGGGTCCAAGCCCGGTATCACCGCCGTCGACATTGCCTACATCGCCGTCTTCGCGGCCATCTTCTGGATCCTCGGTTTTGTCTCCATCCCCGTCGGCACCGCAGGCGTGCCAATCGTCTTGCAAAACGCCGCCGCAATCCTCACCGGCCTGGTCCTCGGCGCTCGCCGCGGCACCGCCTCCGTCGTCCTCATCCTGCTCATCGGGCTCGCGTTCCCGGTCCTCGCGGGAGGTCGCACCACCCTCTACGCGCTCGGATCCCCCACCGCAGGCTACCTCGTCGGCTACATCATCTCCGCGGCCGTCGCCGGGTCGATCGCCTACTCCGCGCTCCGCTCGTCCAAAGCCGGACGAGTCATCCTCTTCCTCGTCGCCGGCACCCTCGGTCTCGCCCTGCAGTACCTTTTCGGCGTCTTCGGACTCATGCTCCGCGCCGACCTTTCCTTCGGTGCCGCATGGCTCGCCCAGGTCCCCTTCCTGCCCGCCGACGCCGCGAAGATCGCCGTCATGGTCATCATCGCGCTCGCCGTCCACGCCGCCTTCCCCGACATGCGCCGCCGCTAATGCCCACCATCGAATTCCGCGGCGCCGCCGTCTCCTACGACGGCCGCACAGTGCTCGCGCCCCTCAACCTCACGCTCACGGAACGCCGCATCGGCATCATTGGCTCCAACGGATCCGGCAAATCCACTACCGTCCGCCTCATCAACGGCCTTATCACGCCGTCCGAGGGGCAGGTGCTTTTCGACGCCATGTCGCCCTCCACCGACGGCAAAGCCATTCGCAAACGCGTGGGCTTTGTGTTCTCCGACGCGGAGTCGCAGATCGTCATGCCTCGTGTGCGCGACGACGTCGCGTTTTCCCTTCGCCGCTTCAAACTTCCCCGGCAGGAAGTGCGCGACCGCGTCGACGCAGCGCTCAAACGATTCGGTCTAAGTGACAAGGCTGAGTCGTCCCCGCACACACTTTCCGGCGGCGAAAAACAGCTTCTCGCACTGGCCTCGGTCTTGGTAATCCGCCCGGAGACGATCATCGCCGACGAGCCAACGACCCTCCTGGACCTGCGGAACCGACGCCGCATCATCAGGGAGCTCGACGCGCTGGACCAGCAGCTGATCGTCGTCACCCACGACCTGGACATGCTGCGCGGCTTCGACCGAGTCATCTGCATAAATGACGGCGAGCTGGCGTACGACGGGAACCCCGACGAAGCGATCGCTTTCTACACCGAGCTCATGGAGCAGACATCGTGATCCGTACGCTCCCCCTCGGCGTCTACGTCCCCGGCGACTCGGTGCTGCACCGCGCGCATCCGACGGCGAAGTTCGTCGCACTGCTGGTCTTCATCATCGCCGTCACATTGCTCCCCACGCGCCCGTGGCACGCACTCGCCGCGCTCGGGCTTGTGGTCACCCTCTACGCCGTGGCGGCCATCCCGCCGCGCATTGCAGCGGAGCAGGCGCTGCCAGTGCTCCCCCTGTTGGCGTTCCTCTCCGCGTTTCTCTGGTGGCAGAACGGTCTCGCCTCAGCTGCCGCTACGTTCTTCGGGCTCTTGTCCACAATCGCCGCAGCGAATCTACTCACGCTCACCACCACGGTGGAGGCGCTTTTAGACGCGCTTGATCGCAACCTTGCGCCACTCCAGCGTTTCGGGGTTCCCGTAAACACAATCAGCCTCGCCATCGCCTTGACGATCAGGCTCGTCCCACTCATGCTGGCAACAGCCAATGAGGTCCTGGAAGCGCGCAAGGCGCGTGGGCTCGGGCTCTCCGTCACCGCGTTTGGCATTCCTCTGGTGATTCGTGCCGTCTTGCGAGCGCGCATGATCGGAGAAGCACTGATGGCCCGCGGCGCGGTAGATTAACCGCGCCCGGGCCATCAATGCTGACGTTTGCGCCACGCTCTCGCGCCGACGCCCTCCTTAGTTCTCGCCGCGAAGCTCACGCATGCGCTGCGCGACAGCGTCGTCGCTGACGTTCGCGCCGTTGCCTGCTGCGCCCTGCGCGTTGCCGACCCCACCCTGCGCGTTCTGCTCGATGGCAGGCTTGGAGCCGGAAGACAGTTCGCCGGACATCTCCGCGCGGATCTGCTCGAGGCGGCCGTGACCCGCCATCTGGATGCCGACGCGCTCGACCTCGGCCATACGGCCCTGCACGGAGTTCTCTGCCAGCTCGGCGGAGCCGAGTGCCTTTGCATAGCGGCGCTCGATCTTGTCGCGCACTTGATCCAGGTTCGGGCCGGAGGCGGTGATGGAGTTCATGGACTGCATGGTCTCCGAGACCTTCTCCTGCATCTTCGCCTGCTCCAGCTGGCTGAGCAGCTTGGAGCGCTCTGCCACCTGCTGCTGCAGGTGCGCAGCGTTGCGCTCAACCGCCTGCTTGGCCTGGGTGGCCTGCTGCAGCGCCTGGTCGTGCAGCTGCTTCGTTTCCTCGATGCTCTGCTCCGCGGTGACCAGCTGCGCGGCGAAGGCCTCGGCCGCATTCTCGTACTCCTGGGCCTTCTGGGCGTCTCCACCCTCGCGGGCCTTGTCCGCCAGCTGCAGTGCCTGCTTGGTGTTCGCCTGCAGCTTCTCCACCTCTTCCAGGCGGCGGTTCAGCTGCATCTCGATCTGGCGCTGGTTACCAATCACCGCCGCAGCCTGCTGCGACAGCGCCTGGTGCTGGCGCTGTGCCTCACCGATGGCCTGCTCGATCTGCACCTTCGGATCAGCGTTCTCCTCGATCTTGTTGTCAAAGAGCGCCATGAGGTAGTTCCAGAACTTCGCAAACGGGTTAGCCATAATACTTCAAGAACCTTTCGTTACCTGTCAGTCACACTAATAATCCAACACTCTAGTGTGCTGGGCCGAGTTATGCTTCCGCTGCGGCCGGTGAAGTTGTTGCCAATTCCTCCTGAATGGAGTGCAGCGACATGTTCGCCACGACCTCCATCAGCAGCTCCGCCACCGACGTGTCCAGCGCGGTGCAGATGGCCGCGAGCAGCTCAGAAGAGACCTCCTTGCGGCCGCGCTCCAGCTCCGAGAGGTAGCCAGAGGACACACGCGCCTGCTTTGCCAGCTCGCGCAGCGTCACGCCCTTATCGGCGCGGTAGGCGCGCAGCGACATGCCGAGGGCCTCGCGCAGCAGCGGCTCGCGCTCCTGCACCTCCGGAGCGAGGGTGCGCCCAGCCGCGCCGTCGAGCGCGGCGGGCTGGATCATCGGTGATTCATGTACGAGAGTTGTAGTTGCCATCACGAGTACTAACGGTCCTCCCCTTGTGTTTGTTCCCGGACTTCGTTGTACAGGGCCGACAGCGCCGCGCCCACCGCCGCCTCGCGGATGTCCTGGCGCGATCCCCGCAGCGGCTCGGTGCCACCCGCGGCCAGGGCGAAGCTCCGTCGCGGACCCGCGATGCCGACCCACACCTCGCCAACCGGGTGCCCGTCCTGCGGGTCGGGTCCGGCAACGCCAGTCAGCGCGACGCCGTAGTCCGAACCACAGACTCGGCGCGCGCCTTCGGCCATGGCGCGCGCCGTGACGGGGCTAACGGGGCCGTTCGCTTCCAGCACCGCGTGCGGTACCCCAGCCAGCGACTCCTTCAGGTCCGTCGCGTAGGTGACCAGGCCGCCCCGCAACACTGCGGAAGCGCCCGGCACCTGCGCCACGGTCGCGGCCGCGAGGCCTGCGGTGAGGGATTCACAGAAGGCGAGGGTGGCGGGGGCGTCGATAAGCAATGCGACGAGCTCACGCTCCATTGTTGGCCTTTCGCGCGTCCACGAGGTACTGCACGCCCGTGACCACGGTAACCACGACGGCGATGAGCATGACCGTAAGCGTCGGGATGTCCATCCATCCGGGCAGCGGGCACAGGTACATGCCCACGCCGACGGTCTGCAGCACCGTCTTGAGCTTGCCGCCCTTGGAAGCTGGAACGACGTGGCCCTGGCGTAGCATCCACATGCGCCAGAATGTGATGCCCAGCTCGCGGACGATGATGACCACCGTGATCCAGACGGGCAAGGAGCTGGCGATGTTGAGCGTCACCAGCGCGGTGATCATCAGTGCTTTGTCCGCGATCGGGTCCGCGATCTTGCCAAAGTCGGTGACAATATTGCGCGCGCGGGCGATGTCACCGTCGAGCTTGTCCGTGATCATGAGCGCAACGAACAGGCAAAAGGCCCACCACCAGTGTTGCGTGAGCACAAGCCACGCGAACACGGGGATAAACAGAATTCGCAGCGACGTCAGAGCGTTCGGCAGATTCCAATTGGACTGAGTCTTCACAAAAACCAGCCTACCTACCCATTCGCCGTGGCCTAGACTGCCACCCATGAAGTATTTTGCGTTTACCTATACCTACGGCGAGGACACGGCGCTTGTCGACGCCACCCGCCCCGCCCACCGCGAATTCATCGCCAGCCAGCTGTCGCTGGGACGGATCGTCGGCTCCGGCCCGTACGCGGGCGGCGAGCAGGCACTCATCATCCTGCAGCTGCCGGACACCGCCACGGTCGCGGACGCCGAGGAAATTATGGACGCGGACCCCTACACCGAGAAGTCCGCGCTCGCGTCCCGCGAGGTCCACGAGTGGAACCCGGTGAGCAATATCTTCGCCGAGAAGTAAGCCGGCGTTTCCGCCCGGGACGCCCCTCGTCCCTACTTCTTACCGCCGCGGGCGACGTGCAGGTGATCCGTCTCCCGCGAACCCGTGGCGGTGTGATCTCCCTTGCCGGAGGTAGCCGGATCATCGACCCACTCGACGTGGTGACCGTGCTTGTCCACCTTGCGGCGGTTGCCATGGTCGTCATAGTCGATGTGGTAGCTCATCTCGTTCGGATCCACCTTGCCGGCCTTCACGTCGGCCCGATCCTTGAGGATTGAAGCCACCGCAGTGACCACGAGCACGCCCACAATCACCACCAGCGAGGTGACGGTGCCAACCTCCGGTACTGAGAGGCCCTCGCCCCCGTTAATGAACGGCAAGTTGTTCTCGTGCAGTGCATGCAGGAGCAGCTTTGCACCGATGAAGCCCAGGATGATCGCGAGCCCGTACGGCAGGTACACGAGCTTGTCCAGCAGGCCGTTGAGCAAGAAGTACAGCTGACGCAGGCCCAGCAGCGCGAAGGCGTTCGCGGTGAAGACCAGGAACGACTCCTGAGTGATACCGAAAATAGCCGGAATGGAGTCGAACGCGAACATCACGTCGATAAACCCGATGGACAGCAGCGCCACAAACAGTGGGGTCACTGCCTTCTTCCCCGCCTCAGTCTTCGACACGAGTCGGTCGCCGTGATACGACTTGGTTACCGGAATGACCTTACGCAGCGTCTTCACCACCAACATGTCATTCGGGTCTTCGTCGGGCTGGTCGGTCGCCTCGTCGTAGACGAGTTTGATCGCCGTGTAGATCAGGAAAGCTGCGAACAGGTAGAACACGTCCGACCAGGCCTCGATGATCACCGCACCCAGCAGGATGAACAGGAGGCGGAAGACCAGCGCCATGACGATGCCGATCAGCAGCACCTTTTGCTGGTACGCCCGAGGGATTTTAAACGCGCCCATAATCAAGGCGAACACGAACAGGTTATCCACCGACAGTGAAAGCTCGGTGATGTAGCCCGTGAAGAACTGTACGCCGTGCTCGGCGTCCCAGAGCCACCAAACGATGCCGCCAAAGATTGCGGCCATCGTCATGTAGAAGGCGGCCCAACCTCCGGACTCTTTCATCGTGGGCTCGTGCGCATTTCGCACGTGCGAGACGAAGTCAAAGACGAAGAAGCCGAGAATCACCGCTGAGGTGATGAGCCAGATATACAGGGGCACATGCATAGACATATCCTCCGGTCAGAGTTCGAACAAAGATGACCGGAGGTCTCCCCCACCCAGCGCGGGGCGGCCCAGACCGGGGCAATCGCTTACCGACGCTTCCGTGTTGACGGTCCAGGCGCTTACGGGGTACTCCCCTCCAAGCTCGTCCAACAATACACCACCCTGTGCGCCGCGCGAGTCACGGCTACACCGCGAACGGGTCCTCGTCAGCGTCAAGGTTCAGGCGGAGCTCGATAGCGGAAGCAACCTCGCGCGCCACATCCACTCCACACTCGGCTGCGACGAATGCCGCCGCCATATCCGTCCCGGCCGACACTCCAGAAGACGTCCATCGGTCGCGGTCATGCACCCACCGGGCAGATTTGCGCCAGTCGATTTCGTGCCCGAAGCCAGTGGCCCATGCAAATGCCCGCTTGTTGCTGGTTGCCGCATATCCCTCAAGGAGTCCCGCTGCGGCGAGCAGTGCCGAGCCCGTACACACCGACATGAGGACACTCGCGCCGTTCGCCATCGAGGTGAGATTTCGAAGAAATTCCTCGTCACGGGCAAGCGTTCGCGTCCCGAGCCCTCCGGGGATAAAGAGCACGTCGCCGCTTTTCTGCGCGTAGGAGCCATCGACCTCGAATCGCACGCCCTGGGACGCGCCCACCGGTCTCCCATCTGGTGAGAGTAACTCGGTGTCCCACCCTTCAACCTTGGACAGAATCTCCAACGGCCCGGCCACGTCGAGGAGTTCGAATTCCTCAAACAGGACGATCGAGAATCTCCTCGAGCTACGGTGCGACATCTAGAACGCCCCGCCAGTCGGGTTGTAGGTCGCCTCCACCGTGCGGGTGTCGTCGCCCGATGCGTCTGGGGCGTCGCTTGGCGACGGCGCGTCGTCGTCAAGCGACTGCTCCTTGGGTGCCTCCGCGGGGTCCGCGCCCTTGATCATCCAAATGATGGTCTCCAGCTCCTCGGGCTTGACCAACACTTCGCGGGCCTTCGAGCCCTCGGACGGGCCAACGACGCCGCGGGACTCCATGAGGTCCATGAGGCGGCCCGCCTTGGCAAAGCCGATGCGCAGCTTGCGCTGCAGCATCGACGTCGAGCCGAGCTGGGAGGTGACAACCAGTTCGACGGCCTCGAGCAGGTCGTCGAGGTCCTTTCCAATGTCGTCGTCGATGACCTTCTTCTCTGCCTGCTTCTCCTCGGTGACACCCTCGACGTAGTCGGGCTCGTCCTGGGACTTCGCGGCGTCGACCACTGCCTGAATTTCCTCGTCGGTGACGAAGGCGCCCTGCATGCGTTGCGGCTTGCCGGCACCCTGCGGGATAAACAGGCCGTCGCCCATACCGATGAGTTTCTCGGCGCCGCCCTGGTCCAGGATGACGCGAGAGTCAGTCAACGAGGAGGTGGCGAACGCGAGGCGCGAAGGCACGTTGGTCTTGATCAGGCCGGTGACGACGTCCACGGAGGGGCGCTGCGTCGCGAGCACCAGGTGGATGCCGGCTGCACGCGCCTTCTGCGTGATGCGCACGATCGACTCCTCGATCTCCTTGGGCGCGGTCATCATCAGGTCGGCGAGCTCGTCGACCACGCACACGATGAACGGGTACGGGCGCATCTCGCGCTCCGAGCCGGGCGGTGCCTGGATGTCGCCGCTGCGGACCTTCCGGTTGAAGTCCTTGATGTGGCGCACGCGCGCCTGCTTCATGTCCAGGTAGCGCTGCTCCATCTCCTCCACCAACCACTGGAGGGCGGCCGCCGCCTTCTTCGGCTGCGTAATGATCGGGGTGATCAGGTGCGGGATGCCCTCGTACGGAGTCAGCTCGACCATCTTGGGATCCACGAGGATCAGGCGGACGTCCTCCGGGGTCGCGCGGGTGAGCAGCGACACCAGCATCGAGTTGACGAAGGCGGACTTACCGGAACCGGTCGAGCCGGCCACCAGCAGGTGCGGCATCTTCTGCACCGAGGACGCGATGAAGTCGCCCTCGATGTCCTTGCCCAGGCCGATAAGCATCGGGTCCTCGTCGGTGGCCACCTTCGGCGCGTCGAGCACGTCGCGCAGTCGGACCATCTCGCGGTCGCGGTTCGGCACCTCGATGCCCACGGCGGACTTGCCCGGGATCGGGGTCAGCAGGCGTACGTTGTCCGTCGCCACCGCGTACGCCAGGTTGGACTGCAGGTTGGTAATCTTGGAGACTTTCACGCCTGGGCCGAGCTCGACCTCGTAGCGCGTCACTGTCGGGCCGCGCGAAAATCCGGTGACCTGGGCGTTGACCTTGAACTCCTCGAAGACGTCCGTAATCGCCTCGATCATGCGGTCATTCGCCTCGGTGCGCGTCTTCGGAGCGCTGCCCTGGATAAGCAAGTCCGTCGATGGCAGCGCGTAGTCCGAGTTGCGCTGAATCTTGCGCGCGCGCTGCTGCGCCGGGTCGACGCTCGCTGCCTCCACCTCGGACTTCGGTGTTGAGGCCGGAACCGCGGAGGCGTCGACCCCGGAGCGGGCGACGATCGCCTTGCGCACGGCTTCGCGGGAGCTGCTCACTGCGTCACCGGCTGCCTCAGCGGCGGCACCCGCCACGGAAGCGCCCGCGCCAGCAGCAGCGCCCGCCGCCGCAGTGGAACCTGCGGCCCCTGCAGCCTTCGCCGCGCCTGCGGCCCCGGCTGCAGCGCCCGCAACGCCGCCCGCGGCTTCCGCGGTGCGCTTCAGGACCTTGGTCTCCCCGTCGTCACTGTGCTTGCGTGCGCGGGTAGTGCCGCGCTTCGAAGACGCCGGGGCAGGATCGTCGTGTACCTCGGGCTCGGCAGGAGCATCGAAGGCCTCCGTGACCGGTTCGCCGAAGTCGTCCACCCGCTGTCGGTCGAACGCCTCGGTCGGATCGGAGTGCTGCTCGTCCGTCGGGTAGTTGTCCATCGGGGTGCGGCGGCGCGGGCGGGTTCGGCGCAGACGCTCTCGGCGCGCCTCCTCGCGGTCGGGCCGCTCGGCGCGGTCGGGCCGGGCGGGGCGTTCCCGTCGCTGCGCGGGCCGACGGTTGTAGCGGCGCTCGCGTCCTTCGGCGATGTCGTCCAGGTCCCGTTCGACGTGGCCGTACAAATCGTCGTCCAAGCCGTCAGCGTCCTCATCGTCAACGTCGTCGTCGCTTGGAATTCTGGTGGCGTCGAAAAGCTCGGAAATGCGCGCGACGACGTAGTCGTACGCCTGGCGCACGGTAATACCGGTGGTTTTCAGCGCGCCGTACACGATCACGAGTGCGAGGAGCGGGATCGCAACGTACGAGGAGAAGCCCTTGGCCAAAAGGCCGCCGGTGTATGCGCCGATGACACCTCCGGCGATGCGGCGCGTCTCCCAATCTGCGGGGTTGCCGGCGAAGACGTGGACGAGTCCGAGCATGGCCACCGCGATAATGCCCAGGCCCAGCGAGACCCGGTTGCGGACGTCCCGCGGCGTGCGCACATTGAGCATCAACGCGATGGCGATCCCGACGAGGAGGACCGGCAGGATGAGCGCGCCAGCGCCGATTACCCAGTGGGTCACTGTGGCGATGAGCTCGCCGATCGGACCGGCAATGTCCAACCACACCGATGCACCGATGACCGCAGCAAGGCCGATAAGGAGTAGCCCCCACGCATCCGCGTGCTCAGCAATGCTGTCGCGACCGCGCCGCGGAAGCCCCTTGCCGTCGTCTCCGAGTTCGGCCTGCTCGCCACGATCGTCATAATCGTCGTAGTCGTTGTGGTCGGCGTAGTCGTTATGGTCGTCGCCGCGGCGGGCGGATCGCTTTGCGCTCCTCGTACGGGTGCGTTGTTGCACGTGCTCCTCTTCATCATCAAACGGGTCAAAGCTGTCGTCGAGTTCTTCGTCGGTGGCGTAGCGACCACTGCGACTTCCGCGGCCATCACGGCCACCGCTGACGCGACGGGACAGGCCCCCGAACACGCCCCTCACCCCGCGCGCCGCAGAGCTTGCTGCCGCGCCGATGGAGCGACCGACCACGCTGGTGGCCGAGCCGACGCGCTCGTCGGCAGTTTCCGCGGCCACCATTGATGATGTCGGCGGGTGCGTCAGCGACACGGGGCCATTGCGCCGCGTCGACGACCCGCTCGAGCGGGGACGCGTTGAGCGTGGTGCGGAATTTTTGACAGACATGGCTGTCACTCTAATACCTCGAGTCACATACTTCCCATAGGCAACTCGGGGTGGCGCGGAAAAACCTCGCCACATCGAGGGGAGCCACTCCCCCATTGGCCCCTTAAGAAACCGACTATCCGACGGACATCTCGTAGCCCTCGAGCAGTTCCTCGTTGTCCACCCGCACCTTTGCCACTGCGGCACGGCCGACGACCCACAGCAGTAGCTCGCTCGGGTCACCGAAGACGCGGACGACACGATCGCCCTGGTCCGAGACACCGGACTTGTCGCCCAGCGTGACGGGCGGCAGGTGCTCCGGCGTGAGAATCACCGGGACCGGCGCCTTGCGCAGCGTCACCTTGCCGTAGCTGGTCGCGGACTTGAGCAGGCGCTCCTGCGCGGCGGCGCTGAGCTCCCTCGGTTGCACATCGGTGCCCTGCGCGCGGCGGACGTCCTCGTGGTGGACAAAGTTTTCGCCCGTGTTCAGCGGCGCAAAAAGGGGCGCGGCGAATTTGCTCGGACCGGCGAGCCAATCCTGAATGTTGTCCTCGTACGGACGGTTCCGAGCCTTGTCCATCTCCTTGCCCAGCCTCTTGGCCAACGGCGAGAAGAAGTTGCCAAGCCCCCACGGAAGGCGGTGCTCACGCACGTACAGGTGCGCAGCAAGGTCGCGGGTGGTCCAGCCATCGAGCAGCGTCGGGGCGTCGGGACCCAACTGCAAAAGGAGGGCGCCAAGGTTTTCACGTTCACGAGAAGCTAAAGACATGGTGCCCACCCTAGCGTTCTTTTAGCTCGCAGAACTAGAGAGCCGGTGCTCGAGGCTGGCGAACGTCTGAATGATGGGAGTAAACGGTGCGATCTTGGCGTCAGCGGTAACGAGTTTGCCGCCCGTGGCCCAGCCCAAGTCGGTCACCTGCTGGCCGTCGACGTAGCAGGTACCCACACCACCTTTGAAGTTCATGGAGCACAGCATCTGGTCCGCATCAAAGTCACCGATGACGCGCACTCCCCGGACCTCGCTGTTGCGGAAATTCGGGTCTCCGAACTTGATCACGTCGTACATCCTCCAGGCCGAGCCATACCCCGGCTCGTGCGGCACCTCGGTGCCCTCGGGCAGCGGGTGTCCGCCGGTCCAGTCCGTGTCGACGTCAGCGTCATCGGCGTGGGCAGCGGGCGCGAGCAGAATTGTGGCGGCGATCATTGCGGCGGTGGTCTTTGTGAAGGTCGTCATAGACCATTTTTATACACACCTGTCAGGAACGCCGCAACCCCCTCGGTCCGAACTTGTAGGCCGAGGGGGTTGGCGTCGCTAAGCGAATTGCGGCTACAGCGATTCGCGGGTGAGCTCGATGTCGTCGTCCTCAACCGGCAGGTTATCTGCGGCCATCGGCACAACGGTCGGCAGAATGACCGGCTCGCGCTTGTACTTCTGCTCAATCGCGCGGGAGACCTTGCGACGCAGCTGCTGCACCATGCGGTACGGGTCGTTCTCGCCCTCTGCAGCGAGGTCGCCCATCACGCCCTCGACGCGCTCGACGAGCTTCTTATTGAAGTCGCGGTCGTCGTCGGAGAAACCGGTGGTGGACACGCGCGGGGCCTCCAGCAGCTGACCGGTGCGGTCATCGATCACGCAGGTGATGGACACAACGCCGCCGGATGCGAGCGAGCTGCGGTCTGCCAGCACGTCCGGGTCGACGTCGCCCATGGTCTCGCCGTCAACGTAGAGCTGACCGACCTGGTACTGGCCGACCACCTTGATCTTGCCAGCGTGCATGTCCACCACCACGCCGTTCTGCGCCAGCGCGGTGTGCTCCGGGCGGACACCGGTGGAGATCGCGAGCTCCTTGTTTGCGCGCATGTGGCGCCACTCGCCGTGCACTGGCATCGCGTTCTTCGGCCGCGCCGCATTGTAGAGCTGCAGGAGCTCACCGGCGTAGCCGTGACCGGACGCGTGGACGTGCGCCTCGCTGTTGGTGATCACCTTCGCGCCAATCTGCGCAAGGTTGTTGATCACGGCAAATACGGCTTCCTCGTTGCCCGGGATCAGAGAGGAGGACAGGATGATCGTGTCGCCGTCGCGGACCGTGATCTGGCGGTGCTCGCGGCGCGACATGCGCGACAGCGCAGCCATCGGTTCGCCTTGCGTGCCGGTGGTGATGAGCACCGTCTTGTGCGGCGCCATCTTGGCGGCCTCTTCGATCGGGATGATGGTCCCCTTCGGGGCCTTGAGCAGGCTCATCTTCTCCGCGATCTCCATGTTGCGCAGCATGGAGCGGCCGTTGAACGCGACCTTGCGGTTGTTCGCCACAGCGGCATTGACCGCCATCTGCACGCGCGACACGTTGGACGCGAAGGACGCGATGACCACGCGCTGCTTCGCCTGTGCAACGAGGCGGGTCAGGGTGTCCTCAATGCCGGCCTCCGAAGCGGAGATACCCGGGATCGTTGCGTTGGTGGAGTCGCAGAGGAAGAGGTCCACGCCTTCGTCGCCAAGCCTCGACAGCGCGGGGATGTCGGTGGGCTTGCCGTCGTACGGGGTCTGATCCACCTTGACGTCGCCGGTCATGACGACGTGGCCGGCGCCGGTCTTGATGGACACGCCCAGGCACTCCGGGATGGAGTGGCCGACGTGCCAGAACCGGAGACGGAACTGGCCGAGGGTCACCTCGGAGTCCTTGTTCACCTCGTGCAGCTTCGGGCGCTGGCGGTGCTCCTTCGTCTTCGCGGCGATGAGCGCGTTGGTAAATCGCGAGGAGTAGATCGGGATGTCCGGGCGCAGCTTGAGCAGCCACGGGATGGCCCCGATGTGATCCTCGTGCCCGTGCGTGACCACGAGGCCCTCGACCTTGTCCAGCTTGTTCTCAATGGGGCCGAAGTCCGGCAGGACAAGGTCCACACCCGGTTCGCCGGAATTGGGGAAGAGCACGCCACAGTCCACGATGAGCAGCTTGCCGTTGTACTCAAAGACCGTCATGTTGCGGCCGATCTCAGAAATGCCGCCAAGCGCGTAGATGCGCAGCGTGTCCTTCGCCGGCTTCGGCGGGGCAGGCAGGCGCTTCGTCAGATCCGCGCCCTGCATGGACTTCACCGGGTTGCGGCGGCCACCGCCACCGCCGCCACCGCGGCCGCGACGGCGCCTGCCGCGGCCGTTGCCGCCACGGCCGTTGCCCTGGTTGCCATTGCCGTTGCCATTGCCGCCGTTCTTGGCGTGGCCACCGTTGCGACCACCGCCGTTCTTGCCGTTGCCGCTTCCGTGGTCGGCGTCGTTGTGACCGTCGCCGTGGGACTCGTTGTTGGGGGTCTGCTGGGACGGCGCCTTGAACGCGGGCTGCTGCTCAGCAGGCTCCGGCGGGCCCGCCTTGCGGGTCACCTTGCGGGAGCGATTACGGGGTTCGTTCATACTTAGAGAACTCCAGCCTTTTCCATATCTTCACGGAGCGCCTCAAGCTGCGCCGGGGTTGCTTCAACCACCGGCAGGCGCGGCGCCCCTACGTTGATGCCCTGCAGTCGCAGGGCTGCCTTTGCAAATGTTGCACCGCCGAGCGCTGCTTGCTGTCGAGCAAGCACGGTCAGGGTGTTGGCGTTGATTTCCCGCGCGCGGGCGAGGTCGCCTTCCTCGAAGCTTGTCACCATGTCACGCATTGCCTGCGGAGCCGCGTGCGCCACGACGGAGATCATTCCGGTCGCGCCAACGGACAGCCAGGGCAGGTTGAGCGGGTCGTCCCCGGAGTACCAGGCCAGGCCCGTGCTCTGAATGAGCGGGGCGGCCTCAAAGAAGTTGCCTTTCGCGTCCTTTACCGCCTGCACTGTCTCGAGTTCAGCCAGCTCAGCAATGGTCTCCCCAGCAATGGGGATTCCGGAGCGGCCGGGAATGTCGTACAGGCAGATCGGCAGGTCGGTCGCTTTGGCCACGGCGGTGAAGTGGGCCTTTACGCCTGCTTGGGAGGGCTTGGAGTAGTACGGGGTGACTACCAGCAGTGCGTCCGCCCCGGCATCGCGCGAGGCCTGCGCCAGCGCGATCGAGGTTTTCGTGTTGTTTGTGCCGGCTCCCGCAATCAGCGTTGCGGAGTCACCCACCTCTTCCTTGACCGCCTTGAGCAGGGCCAGCTTTTCCTCCACCGTGGTGGTCGGGGATTCGCCGGTTGTGCCTGCGAGGACAAGCGAGTCGATTCCATGATCTACAAGGTGGGCTGCCAACTTTCGGCCTGCATCGCAGTCAAGTTCTCCGTTGGAATCGAACGGCGTGACCATTGCGACGCAGACGGTGCCAAAGACTTCTGCACCGAGGTTAGCTTTCATAGATGTGCCCATGAGCACACAGACTACCCTCTTCGTCACCGCAAGTGCTTATCGACGCCCTCTGCAACCCCGCCCCTACCGCACGTAGGGGCTGGTGGCCATCCGCGTGCCGTCGGCAAGCTCGCTGATCAAAAAGTCACTGAATAACACTGGTGCCTGGCCGCGCAGCAGCTCCAGGCACTCGACGGCGAGCGTGCGGATCTCCACGTCCGCGTGCTCGGACGCCCGTGAGGCGATGAACCCGCGCCACGCGCGGTAGTTTCCGGTGACGACGAACCTGGTTTCGGTCGCGTTGGGCAGGATCGCGCGCGCGGCTTGGCGGGCCTTCTTCTTGCGCAGCAGCGCGTTCGGTTCCGAGGCCATGTTTTCTTCCAGGGCCTGCAGCAGCTCGTCGTATACAAAGCGTGAGTCGTCCACCGCGCGCAGGAACATGCGCGAAAGTTCCTCGTCGTCCGCGATGATGTCGGGGACGACGACCTCGTTGTCGTCGCTATGCACGAATCGCTGCGACAGCTGGGAGAAGGAAAAGTGCCGGTGGCGGAGCAGCTCGTTGCCCGCCGCGCGTGACAGGCCGCGGATGTACAGGGTCGCGGTGGCGTGTTCGAGCAGCGCGTCGTGCCCGACGTCCAGGATGTGGTGCAGGTAGGCGTCGTTCGCCGCCGTGTGCGGGTTGGGACGGTCAAAGGACTCGTAGCAGGCCCGGCCCGCAAACTCCACGAGCGATTCCGCGTCTGTGGCCGTGGGGTCGGCCTCCCACGCCACGCCCGCGGGGGCGCGGAACTGGGAGGCAGCGATGAGCTGGACATCCAAGTGCGAGGAAACGGCCATGTCGCTACAGCCCCAGGTAGTCGTCCAGACTGATGGTCAGACCGGGACGGTCTGCGACGCCACGCACGCCGGTAAGCACGCCAGGCACGAAGGATTCGCGCCCGTAGGAGTCCTGGCGGATGGTCAGCGACTGATCGGTCGTGCCGAAAATGACTTCCTCGTGCGCGACCATACCCTGCATGCGCACCGCGTGGACCTTCACACCATCGACGTCGGCGCCGCGGGCACCATCGAGCTGCTGCTCTGTGGCGTCCGGCATGGCGCCCAGACCGGCGTCGCGGCGGGCGTCGGCAATGCCCTGCGCCGTCTTCAGCGCAGTGCCGGACGGCGCGTCGAGTTTGTTCGGGTGGTGCAGCTCGACGACCTCGGCCGAATCGAAGAACCGGGCCGCCTGGCGAGCGAACGCCATGGTCAGCACGGCAGAAATTGCAAAGTTGGGCGCAACGAGCACGCCCACCCCGGGGTTGTCGGCGCACCAAGCGCGCACCTGCTCGTACCGGGCGTCATCAAAGCCGGTCGTGCCCACCACGCAGTGGATGCCGTGATTGATGCAGTACTCAAGGTTGTCCATCACGGACGCTGGCGTGGTGAAGTCCACGATGACCTCCGCGCCGCGCTCGGCGAGAACCTCGAGCGAGTCGCCGCTGCCGACCTCTGCAACCAGCTCCAGGTCCTCGGCCTTGTTCACGCCGGCCACCACAGCGGTACCCACGCGCCCCTTCGCTCCGAGCACTCCGACCTTGATCACCTTGTCCGCCATGCTGGCCTCCTCGTTTCCGCTTGCATTGTTCCCTCGCAACTCTAGCCCGCGCGGCCAAGCCCGGGCACACTGGCGGGTATGCGTATTTCAGTCCTTGCTCGCTGTGTTCAGGACCAGCAGCGCGCGCTCGAGTTCTACCGCGACGGCCTGCCCTTTACCCGGTTCAACGTGGATGACGTCAGCGGCGAGCACGAGCGCCTCGCCGCTCAGGGCGTGAAGTTCACCATGCCGCCGACGCCGATGGGCGAGGTCAAAGCCGCAGTGTTCGACGACCAGAACGGCCACTACATCCAGCTCGTCGAGGGCGCGTAGCAATTCGCTTCTCGACGTCCACATCCTCCCCTTCCCCATATACTGGCACCATGCAACAGTCACGTCAGCACCACGCGCCCCATGTCTCCCACGCCGCCGCAGTCGCCAGCGCCGCCCTCGCCTGCACTCTCGCGCTGACCGCCTGCTCGCCGGAGTCATCCGATGAGGCTCCCACCCCCTCGAGCGCAGCCACTCCGACGTCTGCGGCGGAGGTTGCTTCCAGCGAACGCCCGGAGGGGGACGCGGGGGCGTCGGTAAGCGCTGTGCCTGAGACGCAGCCTGAGACGCAGGCTGAGACTCGGGCTGAGGCTCGGGCGCAGAAGCTGTCCGCGGCGAGCGATGGCGGGCAGTTCAGCACGGAGCAAGTCCGGGTCACGCAGCCGCAGCCGGCTGACTTACAACTGCAGGATGTGCGCGCGGGCTCCCACGGCGATATTGACCGCGTCGTCTTTGAGTACGCGGGGACGGGCTTGCCGAGCTACGTGGCGGGGTACGTCGATACGCCGCGGCAACAGGCCTCTGGGAACGTGATGGAGGTGCCGGGCGCGGCGCACCTCGAAGTGAATGTGCAGGGTACGGCCGGGGATATGATGCGCACCGACGCGCCGATCACGGCGATGGGCAGTAAGGGCGTCGCGGCGGGCAACATCGCGGACGTGTACCTCGGCTCGATCTTTGAGGCCGACTCGCAGTTCTTTATCGGGCTGGACGGCCAGCGCGGGTACAAGATCTACACGCTTGAGAACCCGACGCGCGTCGTGGTCGATATTGCCCGGTAAGCGGGGCGGGGGCGCTACAGGAAGAAAATACTGGCAGTTATGTCACCGTTTCCTATCATTCGCCTGCCTACACGCTCGGCACGCGGAACCGTCGCGAGCATTGCCGCGACTTCCCTCCTACTCGCCGGTTGCGCCAACGAGGGTGACAGCGGCTCGGAGACCGTTACCATCCAATCGACGACACAGGTCACGGGGGACTCGGATGCGCAGACCCACGATCCCGACGCGAGTGTGGTGACTACAACCGGCAGGCCCGGCGACAAGGTAGCGCTTGCGCCGCTGACCAAAGCGCTGGTCACTCCGTCAGCGGAGGCATTTCGGGAAGTGGGTACCTGAACCTCGGGCACGCCCGAGGTCCTCCTCCGTGACGTTCGAGCCGCAGAGCACGAGGGGTTCGACCGGCTGGTCTTTGAGTTTTCGGGGAACCCGGAGGTTGTCGAGAGAGCTATGACGTATAAAGATGCCCCGGACCAGCAAGGCACCGGAGACATTGAACCCATCAAGGGCAATGCGTACCTTCCAGTTTTGCTGCGACGGGTGGCAGTAATTGACACACCCGAGGGGCGCCAGTCTGTTGGTCATGGCAGTTTAGGCGTGGCAGCCGGCAACATTCTTAATGCATTCAACTCTGTGGGCACTGAAGGCGATTCGCTCTTCTACGTGGGCCTGGACTCCGAGCGCGACTTCACGTTCCAGATGCTTGAGAACCCACCGCGCATAGTGCTCGACTTTCCCAAGTAGGCGCAACCCCTCTTCATCCGCGGGCACCCTCCATCGGGTGCCCGCTTTTGCATGTGCACTGTTGGTAGTCGGGCGAGGGGAGGTCGCCTGAGTTATCTGCAACACACTTTTTCTTGCGAGAGAGCGCTATTACCCCGTATCGTTCTGTATGATCTAGAACAATTCCATGAATCGATCTTCTCGTTGGCGCATACATCGCCAGCTGTGAAAGGCACCCAACAATGTTTGATCCCTACAGACGCCCCACAGTGGCCGTCATCGGCGCCGGCCCTGCTGGCGCTACCGCTGCCGGAGAATGCGCATTCTCCGGCTTTGACACCACCCTCTTTGACAAGCGCGAAGCAATCGGCGGCCACCTGGCGGCACCCGATGCGGAACCTGTGTCCAAGCGTCTCCACTACCGCACGCCGTACCTCAAGGTGACCAAGGTGGACGGTTCTGCTGCTGCCGCCGCGCGCCACCTCGCCGCGGCAGTGCAGGCGGGCGGCGCGGAATTCCGCCCGCACACCACGGTCACCGGTGCTGCGTTTGATGAAGGCGAAGGCCAGTGGGAGGTGACCTTCATCGATGCACAAGGCGGCGAGCACACTGAGCGCTTTGACATTCTCGTCCGCGCCACCGGCGAGGCATCGCCGTGGATCGCAGTCCCCGGCCGCCCAAACATCTCGGTCGATGACCTCTACCTGCACCACGGCGTGGAAGTTGTCGGTCTGCCGAACGCGCTGTTTGTCGACGGCCCCTACCCCACCGATTCCAGCCTCAAGCGACACCCCTTGGCCGTGCTCGAAGCGCGCGGCGATTACGCCCGCCGCTACGCCCGACAGCTAGAAATCCGCGGGCCCGGTGCGCTGACCGTCAAGCGCGACAAGTGGCTCGTGCAACCTGGCGCTGTTCGCGGCATTCGCTCGAAGCTGTCCGAGTTCGATGCGACCGTCCACGAGTTCAAGCGCGCTTCTCACTATGCCGACGACGCCCGCCGAACCGCCCGAGCCACCGCAGCGGCACACTAACCAAGCCCGAAGGAGACACCATGACTACCGTCCACCCGTCGACGAAGACTGACACGGCTGCCGACGGCTCCGCCGCAGACGCGGGGCTCAGCGCAGCGCAGGAGGCGGCTCAGGGCCACGTCGCCGATCCGCAACCCGGCCTGCCCGAGCTCGGCCCGGATTCCATCCTATGGGACCGTTTTGGCGACTGGCGCTCCGCATTCGTCGCCCTGGCCGCAGGCGTGCTGCAGATCGCGCACCGGGACATCAGCCGTTCCCTGGTCCAGCAATCCAACGTGTTTGATAACGAGGTCGCGCGCCTAGTTCGCTCCGCATTCCCAATCATCCGCGCAGTGTACGAAGGGCCCGAGGTTGGCTCAATGATCCGCGACTTCCACAAGGACATTAAGGGCACCCATCCGGATGGCTCGCGTTACCACTCGCTGAACCCGGAGGTCTACTACTGGGCACACGCGACGTTTGCCGCGATGCCGTACCAGCTGGCCGGCAACTTCATGCCGGACATGAGCAAGGCGGAAAAGGATCAGCTCTTCCAGGAATGCCGCACCTGGTACAGCTTCTACGGAGTCGCCGAACCCGAGAGCGCACCGAAGACGTACGACGAGTACATCGAGTACATGGACCGAATGATCGACGAGCTCGGCCCCAGTGAGACGATCGAGCGCTCCCGCATCATCAATGGTCTGACGCTCGACACACCGGACCCGTCGGTGCCGAAATGGGCGTGGAAGCCGGTTGCCCCCTTCGCCTCCAAGCTCCTCCTCTGGGTGGCTATCGGCATGATCCCCGACAAGCTTCGTGACAAGCTCGGCTGGGAGTGGACCAAGAAAGATGCCCGTCGCCTCAAGCTGCTTTCTACGGGCACACGCGCTGTATTCTCGGTCCTCCCGCGCAAGGCGCGCATGGTACCGATCGCATCCCGCGCGTACGAGAAAGCCGAAGCCGAGGGCGGCTTCCACTACTAACGGCTTCCACCGCGACGAGAGTGCGCCAGGTTTCGTCCCGAGATCCGGCGCTTTCTTTATGCACTGCGCCCGGAGGCGAGCTTTCTCGTTGTGTGTCCGTGTTGTGGCTCAACGTACGGACGAAATTCCGCACGGGCGGAAAGCTCGGCTCCAAAAAGTTCCGCACAGGCGGAAAACCGGGGTTCGAAATATTCCGCACACGCGGGAAAGCCGGCGGACCGAAAATTCCGCACAGGCGGAAAACCGTCCCCAAACCTCCCGTCCTCGTGCACTCCGTGCGATCAAGAATTCCGCACAGGCGGAAAGCTTGGCCTCAAATAATCCGCACACGCGGAAAAGCCGGCCCCAAAAAATTCCGCACAGGCGGAAAGTCCGTCCCTGGTCCTCCCGACCTCGTGTACTCCGTGCGATCAAAAATTCCGCACACGCGGAAAAACCGGGCCCCCAAAAACTCCACACACGCGGAAAAGCTGGGCCCGGTCTTCCCAACCTCGTGTACTCCGTGCGATCAAAAATTCCGCACGGGCGGAATAGCTGGGCCCCAAAAAGTTCCGCACAGGCGGAAAATTCAGAGCCCAGTTAAAACTCTCTGCTCGCCCAATCTACGGAACTGTCAGGCGAACCGACGGCGCGTTAAACCCTTGGCCGTAGAGCGTCACCATTTGCATGGTCACGTTGTTCAGCGAGATCTCATTCATCAACATGTCGGGCACTTCTACATTGGGAACGGGGCGCTTATCGGGTACACCGAGCTGATCGAGGACCGAGTTGATGTCACCGCTGAGATCGACCGTCACTGGGATGGTCGGAAGATCACGCACAGCGGGCGTCGCAGTCAAGCCTGTAGCCACGACTTTCACCGGCCCATTCGTTACTGTCGTATCAACATTTCCCGTGGTCAGGTTCCCGCCGCCCATGCCGGGAATCTTGAGACCCAGGTTGTGCCCAACCAGCCGATCGCCGCTCAGCACCAGCGCTCGTTGCTGCTGTCCTCCCACGTTGACATAGTCCAGCGTCGCGTGCACATTACCGGTCAGCGTGACCTTGTCCGCAGTCACAGTACTCGGCGCCGCGGCCGGGGCCAGCCCAGAGGGAATTGCGCTCGTGCCTATCGACGCCCCCTCGCCCGCCCCCGGAGCCGCTGGGGCCGCAGGGGCCGAACTCTCCGGGGCGGGCTGCGCCGGCGTCGGCAGACCGGGAACGTCGGGGACCGACGGCGCTGGCAACTCCGGAATCTCCGGCAACTGGAGTTCCGGGGCCGGAAGCTTTGGCAGCTCCACCTGCGGGAGCTGCGGCGCTACGGGGGCTGCCGGTTCCTGCGCAGACACGACCCCGGTGTCGCTGAGCAGTAGTGCGAGGACTGCGCTCGCAGCAGCGACGGCCACGACCGAGTTCAGCGTGGAACCTCCACTCCACTTCGAGCTTCCCCCGCGCTGTTCGGTCTCGGATGTCTCGGGATCAGCCTCATCGAAGGCGTCCTCGGCGAACGGATCGAAGTCCTCCGACTGCTCCGGTGCGTCGGCAACCGACGCACGTTTCGCGTGCTTCCCCGTGCGCTTCTTCGCACTCTTCTCGCCCGGCTCCCAGCCCAGCGCAAGGGCGCCGCCAACGATGCCAAACAGCGCGCCGACGACGAAGCCGCCGAGGTTCGAGGTCGGTAGGGAGATCACCGACACGATGATGGCCAGCACACCCAGGTACACCGCGGTGGCAGGCTGCAACCAGCATCCGAGGCCAAACATGAACATCAGCACGCCGATGAGCAGGGTGGACACGCCGGAGACGGTGGAGATCATCACCAGGATGTCGGAGACCTCAACCGTGATGTATGCCGGTGCCGCGATGACGAATCCGGAAATCATCATGAGCAGGCCCGGAATGAACGGGCGGTTCTTCCGCCACTGGTTGAAGCGGTGTGCCAGGCCCGGTGTGTCGTGAGTGGCGGTGTCGTGGTCGTCGATAAGCATGTGCTCCTCGTCGCTACTTGAGGCCGCAGGCATTGTCACTCCCCTTCACCACGGTCACACCAACGCCGGACGCGGAGAGGTACTCGGCGCCGATGGACGTAGTGGTGATGTCGTCGGCACTGAGCGAGACTTTGTTGGAGTGCAGGCCCCAGGTTCCAGGCGCGGCCTGCGCGTTAACCTGCTGGGCGTCGATGCCCACGCTTGCGTCGGTGAGCTGAAGCGCGCCCTTGATGTCGTTGGCACCCACGACGAGGTTGCGGACCTCGACGCTGTTGTCGCCGTTGGCGCGAAGCGCGAGCGTACCCTCGCCGACCATCGGGAGATCCGGCAGCGTGGCAGAAAGGCACAGGTTGGAAGCGTACGCGTGGCCAAACTTCAGGCGGGCGACCGGAATGGTGTCATCTTCCTTCATCGGCTCACTATCCACAAACAGCGAGAAGTCCTCGCCGTCCAGGTGTGTCATGCTGACCTTGAAAAAGGTTCCCGATAGCGCCAGGTTTGCGGTCAGACCTCCCTGCGCGACAGCGACGCCAGTGGCCCCGAACGCCAAGAGACCGGTGGTCAGGGCGACCGCGGTCTTCTTCCAGTTGAATTTCCCCATGGGGGCAACCTTTCATCGTTGTGCAACCGTTTTGACCAATGCACCCTCGGGTGATGCGGGGAAGTGCTGAGGTTGAGCCTGAGACATCCATCAAAACGACACGCTGGTGTATGATTTGCCACACATTAGCACAGCCACGGTGGCCCAGACCAAACCGAATCTCATGACGTCCGCCACATATACCCAAAGTGGAAAATACCGGACAACCCCACAGTCACACCGCGAACCACTACCCGCACATAAGGTAGGTGCCCACACCAGATCCTCGCCGCCACAGCCACAGAACGCCCGCAGAACGCCCACGTTTCAGCCGGCACCTCGATACGGCCAAATCCTTAGGGCCAGAAAATGATGTGACCCCCACCCGGCCAACCGCGCTGCTGTGCTACCGTTCACATATCAACCGAGATGTCTACAAGCACATGAAATGAGGCAACTGATGTCCACGCCAGTTTCCGCCAACTCCTCCAAGGGCGGTAAGCGCGAGCTCCGCCGCTCCCCACTCGGCCCGGACTCGCTCCTGTGGAAGTGGGGTTCTGACCAGCGCATCCAGCTCCTGCGCGGGTACACCGGCGTCATGCAGAACATGCACCCAGCCATCGGCCAGTCGCTGCTGGACCACTCCAAGTTTTTCGACGAGCCGTTCGCCCGTCTGGAGCGCTCCACCCCGCAGATCATCATGTCCATCTACGATGACGGCGACCTGGGCAAGCAGATCCGCGACTACCACACCACCATCAAGGGCACCCTGCGCAACGGCGAGCGCTACCACTCCATGAACCCCGAAACCTTCTGGTGGGCGCACGCTACGTTTGTCTACCGCGTCATCTACGCCCAGGAGCTCTTCGGCACCCCCTTCACCCACGAGGAGAAGGACCAGATCGTTCGCGAGGGCGTGACCTGGTGGGACCACTACGGCATGTCTGAGCGCCCGGTCATCGACAACTACGATGACCTCGTGGCATACATGGACGAGATGGCCGACACCGTCCTCGAGCGCAACGAAACCGTCGACTTCGCTCTGCGCACCGCCCGCGACGAGATGATCGCCCCGCCGGACGGCGTCTCCCCGAAGGTGTGGAAAGTCATTTGGAAGCCGATCATGCGCAGCGTCATCTGGCTCACTTACGGCACCATCCCCGCCAAGGAGCGCGCCATCCTCGAGCTCGACTGGTCCGCAAAGGATCAAAAGCGCTTCGACCGCATTGCCAAGCTGGTGAAGAAGGTCTTTGACATCCTCCCGGAGGACAAGCGCTACATGGAGCCAGGCCGGTCCCAGATGATCAAGCACGGCATGATTTCCGGCGAGTACAAGGAGCCGAAGAACATCCGCCCATACCAGGGCAACGGCGACGAGGACCCGGAAGCAGAGCTCAAGGCCGCAGACGGCATCACCGTGTCCGCACGCAAGCAGCGCAGCGCGCTTGACGACGATGCCGACGCCGTCGCCGCCCGCCGCGCAGCCGGCTGCCCGTTCTAACCAGGAGTGAGCGCAAACTTCATGCCAATTCATCGTTTGAAGGAACAGCCGCTCCCGGAACATTTCCTGGAAATGCTGCTCAACTTGACCACCAACCGCGCGACGGGCTCGCTCGACGCCAGCGAGCGCCAAGATGTCACGTCCCCCTTCGTCGACCAGCCCATCGGCTGGGTCGGAGCCGGCACCGCCGCGGACGTCGATGAGGCGTTCCGCCGCGCCCGCACCGCCCAACGGGAGTGGGCCGCGCGCGACATCGCAGACCGGGTCGCTGTGCTCGAGCGCTTCCACGACCTGGTGTACCGCGAGCGGGAGCTGCTCGCGGACATCGTCCAGCTTGAGACCGGCAAGGACCGTACCGCCGCGTTCGACGAAGTCCTCGACGTCATGAACAACGCCCGCTACTACGCCAACACTGCGGAGCGCCTGCTCACCACGGCGAGCCGGGCGGGCGCGTTCCCCCTGATTACCAAGACGGCCGAGCAGCGCGTGCCCAAAGGCGTCGTCGGCCAAATCAGCCCGTGGAACTACCCGCTCGCGCTCGGCGTCTCAGACGCGGTGGCCGCCCTCATCGCCGGCAACGGCGTCGTGGCAAAGCCGGACTGGCAGACCCCGTTCTCCAACCTCATCTCGCTCCACCTGCTCATCCAGGCGGGCCTGCCGCGCGACCTCTTCCAGATCGTCACCGGCTCCGGCGAGGAGGTCGGCGGCGCGATCGCCGCGCAGTGCGACTACCTCATGTTCACCGGCTCCACCACGACCGGCAAGCTGCTGGGCAGGACGGTCGGCGAGCGGCTCGTCGGGTTCTCGGCAGAGCTCGGGGGCAAGAATCCGATGCTGATAGCCCCGGACGCTGACGTCGATAAGCATATTGACACGATCGCCACCGCCTGCTTCTCCAACTCCGGCCAACTCTGCGTGTCCATCGAGCGCATCTACGTGCCCGACGCGCTCTTCGACCGCTTCATCGCCGCATTCCGGCGCGCTGCGGAGTCCATCACCCTGGGCAAGGGGCTGAACTGGGATTACGAGATGGGCTCGCTCATCAACCAGGCCCAGCTCGACCGCGTGCAAGCATTCGTGGACGATGCGTTGGACAAAGGCGCAACCGTAGTGACCGGTGGCAAGGCGCGCCCGGACATCGGTCCCTTCCACTTCGAACCAACCATCCTCACCGGCCTCGGCGAGGGCACCGACCTGACCACCCAGGAAGTTTTCGGCCCGGTCGTCTACGTCCAGCGCGTGCGCGACATGGACGAGGCCGTCAAGCTGGCCAACGCAACCTCCTACGGCCTGAACGCCTCCGTCTTCGGCGCGCCGAAGACGGCGTGGGCCCTCGCCCAACGCATCGAGTCCGGCAGCGTGACCATCAACGACGGTTACGCCTCCACCTGGGCCTCCATCTCCACCCCGCTCGGCGGTGTGAAAGAATCCGGCCTAGCCCGCCGCCACGGCCCCGAGGGCCTGACCAAGTACACGGAACCGAAGAACATCTCCCAGCAGCGAATCATGCCGATGCGCGGCCCCGCGCAGCTCCCCCGCCGCTACTACGGCACACTGCTCACCACAGCGCTCAACCTGGGCAAGAAGCTACGGTTCCTCCCCTAGCGTTCGCATTCCGCTTATCGACGCAACAACGCCTCCCCACCAGCGCGCAGCCGGTTCGGGGAGGCGTTTGCCGTCGCGGGTTCGACCTACTCCTCGACGGGGACCAGGGAGATCTTGCCGCGGTTGTCAATGTCGCGGATCTCCACCTCAACCTTGTCGCCGACGTTGATCACGTCTTCAACATTCTCAATGCGGGTGTTGCCACCCAGGTTGGAGATGTGGATCAGGCCGTCGGTGCCCGGCAGGATGGACACGAAAGCGCCGAAGGCAACCGTCTTCACCACGGTGCCCAGGTAGCGCTCGCCCACCTTCGGCATCTGCGGGTTCGCAATCGCGTTGATCTTCTCAATCGCGGCGTCGGCAGCCGAGCCCTCGGTCGCAGACACGTAGATGGTGCCGTCGTCCTCGATGGTGATCTCCGCGCCGGTTTCCTCCGTGATGGAGTTGATCGTCTTGCCCTTCGGCCCAATGACCTCGCCGATCTTCTTCACCGGAACGGTCACCGTCGTGATCTTCGGGGCCAGCGGGTTCATCTCGTCGGGGCCCTCGATGACCTCGGACATGGTGTCCAGGATGGTCTCGCGGGCCTCGTAGGCCTGCTCCAGCGCGCCGGCGAGGACGTCAGACGGGATGCCGTCCAGCTTGGTGTCCAGCTGCAGGGCAGTGATGAATTCGCTGGTGCCGGCGACCTTGAAGTCCATGTCGCCGAACGCGTCCTCCGCACCCAGGATGTCCGTCAGGGTGACGTATTCGGTCTCGCCGTCAACCTCGCCGGACACCAGGCCCATGGCGATGCCTGCCACCGGCGCCGCCAGCGGCACGCCCGCGTTGTATAGCGACAGGGTCGACGCGCACACGGAGCCCATCGACGTCGAGCCGTTGGAGCCCAGCGCCTCGGAGACCTGGCGAATCGTGTACGGGAAGTCATCCTTGGACGGGATGACCGGCAGCAGCGCGCGCTCGGCCAGCGCACCGTGGCCGATCTCGCGGCGCTTCGGGGAGCCGACGCGGCCCGTTTCGCCCGTGGAGTACGGCGGGAAGTTGTAGTGGTGGATGTAGCGCTTCGTATCCTCCGGGTGCAGCGAGTCGATGTGCTGCTCCATCTTCAGCATGTCCAGCGTGGTCACGCCGAGGATCTGGGTCTCGCCGCGCTCGAACAGCGCGGAGCCGTGTGCGCGCGGTACCAGCTCGACCTCCACCTCGAGGTCGCGGATGTCGGTGACCCCGCGGCCGTCGATACGGAAGCCCTCGGTGAGGATCTTCTCGCGCACGATCTTCTTCTGCACTGCGTTGTACGCGGCGCGGATCTCCTTGGACATGGCGGTGACCTCGGCGTCATCGTCGTCCACGTCAAACTTGTCCAGGAGCGCCTCCTCGATCTCCTCCATGTACTCGTTGGAGGCGTCCTCGCGCTCGGCCTTGGACTTGATGGTCATGATCTTGGCCAGCTTCTTCGCGGCCTTCTTCTCCACCTGCGCGTAGACCTTGTCGGTGTACGGAGGGAAGAGCGGGAACTCCTTGGTCTCCTTGCCCACTTCCTGAGCCAGGTCGGCCTGCGCCTTCGCCAGCGTCTGAATGTACGGCTTCGCAGCCTCGAGGCCCTCAGCAACCGTGGACTCCTTGGGTGCCGGGTAGCCGTCCTTGACCAGCTGCACGACGTTCACACCGGCGCCGGCCTCCACCATCATGATGGCAACGTCTTCCTCGGTCTTCTTACCGCGCTTGCGCTCCACCATGCGGCCTGCCACGACCATCTCAAACAACGCGCGCTCGTGCTGCGCAGCGTTGGGGAAGGCTACCCACTGTCCCTCCGGGTGCTTATCATCCGCAATCAGCGCCATACGCACACCGCCGACGGCGCCGGAGACCGGCAGTCCGGACAGCTGCGTTGCCGCGGAGGCGCCGTTGATGGCCACCACGTCGTAGTACTCGTCAGGTGCCATGGACATGACAGTGATCACGCACTGCACTTCGTTGCGAAGCCCCTTGGCAAACGTCGGGCGCAACGGGCGGTCGATCAGGCGGCAAGCCAGAATCGCCTGCGTGGTCGGGCGGCCCTCGCGGCGGAAGAACGAGCCCGGGATACGGCCGGCGGCGTACATGCGCTCCTCCACGTCGACCGTCAGGGGGAAGAAGTCGAAGCCCTCGCGCGGCTGGTTCGACGCGGTGGTGGTGGCCAGCATCATCGTGTCATCGTCCAGGTAGGTGGTCACCGACCCGTCCGCCTGGCGGGCGAGCTGACCGGTCTCAAAACGAATGGTGCGGGAGCCAAAGTCGCCATTGTCCAGCGTGGCAACCGCCTCAGTAATCCCGAACTCCTCGTCCACGTGAATGTCGTACGAGTTCTTGGGCGTAAAGGTGCTCAAAAGATCTCTCTCCTCGAGTCTCGTCGTGGCGGTCATCGGTGCCGCCGGTTCGTATGCGTTCATCTACAACGGCAAACATCATACCAGCTCGACCGTGCAAGGCACGCTTCTCTGCACCTCCCCACCGCGCACAAAACCCGCCGCCTCGTCCCGGGAACGTGTCGGCGGACAGCGTCCCGGTTCGAAAGCGGCGGGTTCGTGCATCTCCGCCCGGTAACACCGGGCGGGCTCTCAGTTGCGCTTAGCGGCGCAGGCCCAGGCGAGCGATGAGGTCGCGGTAGCGCTCAACGTTGTTCTCGCGCAGGTACTTCAGCAGACTGCGGCGACGGCCGACCAGCAGCAGCAGACCACGGCGGGAGTGGTGATCGTGCTTGTGATCCTTCAGGTGCTCGGTCAGGTTGTTGATGCGCTCGGTCAGCAGCGCAACCTGCGCCTCCGGGGAACCGGTGTCGGTCTCGTGGACGCCGTACTCCTTGAGGATTTCGGCCTTCTTCTCAGTGGACAGTGCCATGAGTATGCTCCTTATATTTCAGTCCGCATTCTTCAGTGTTCTCGTGCCCTGCGGGACTGCTGCGAACCACAGTCTGTGCCCCGGAACGCTCCGGTGACAGGGCCAGCGGATCATACTACCGGAGCGCTACCGCCCTCCCCAAATCGCGCTACCTGGCGGCCGCGTCACTCCCCGGGGTCCGCTGCGCAAGCCCGGTCAGCCGGCGCATGAACTCGGCGAGGAAGCGCTCGACGTCCACGCCCACCGCCACGTGCCCGGTCTTCGCCGCGTCGTTGAGCCGGGCTTCGTCGCCAATCGTGCGCCCCCGCGTCTCGCCCTCCGTGTCCGTCTTCAGGTTGATGTCCAACGTCTCCACCAGGGTCGGGTCCGCCGCCACCGCCACGGCGAGCGGGTCGTGGAGTCCGCACCCACCCAGGTACGGCGCGGTGGTCTCATAGGCCTTGATGTAGTAGTCCGTCGCGGTGGCCAGGAAGTCGCCACCGGTCGTGCCCAGCGCCTTCCACTCCGCGGTCTCCTTGGATGTCAGCAGCGTTTGCAATGTCACATCCAGGCCAACCATCGTAATGTCCTTCGCGTTGCGGAACACTAGGTCAGCGGCCTCGGGGTCCTGGTTAATGTTGGCCTCGGACCACTGCGTCACGTTGCCGGGCACGGTGAGCGCGCCCCCCATGATCACGATGTGCGCGTTGTCCGCAAACGTCGGGTCCGCCTCCATCGCCGCGGCCACCGTGGTGAGCGGCCCCACAGGCACGATCACCAGCTCGTCGCCGTACTGGCGCACAGACTCCACCATGAACTCCACGGCGGACTGCTCCTCCACCGCACGCGAGGCGTCCGGAATCTGGGCCTCGCCGATACCGTTCTTGCCGTGGATGAACTCGGAGATCTCCATGACCTCGAAGGAATCGCGGGCGCGCGCGTGGTCCGGCCCCGCGTAGACCGGGATGTCGGTGCGGCCGAACAGCTCCAGGATGGCAAGCGAGTTCCTCGTCCCGGTGGGGACCAGCACGTTGCCGTAGGTCCCCGTCACGCCGATGAGGTCCAGGTCCTCGGAGCCGAGTGCGTACGCAATCGCCAGCGCATCGTCGATGCCGGTGTCCACGTCCAGGATGAGCTTGCGTGCCATGGTTGGGGTCCTTTCGCTGGGGAGACTGTCGTGCCCCCGACAATAGCGCGCCCTACTCTGCGGCGAGGATCTCCCGGGTACGGGCGACGTCGCGGGCCATATTCTCCAGCAGCTCGTCCACCGAGTTGAACTTCACCATGTCGCGGACCTTGTCCACAAACTCCACGCGCGCCATCCGTCCGTACAGATCGGCGTCGCGATCCAGAATGTAGGACTCGACGCTGCGGCGGGTATCACCAAAGGTCGGGTTGGTGCCCACCGAAATCGCCGCCGGGTAGCGCACCCCGGGCTCGATGTCGCCGTCGATGGGGGCGTCATCAATGATGGTGACCCAGCCGGCGTAGACACCATCTCCGGGCAGCGCCGACATCTCCTCGACGTACTGATTCGCCGTGGGGTACCCCAGCTCGCGCCCACCCCGGCCCGCGCCGCGCTCGATGATGGAGATCACCGAGAACGGCCGGCCCATGTAGTCCGTGGCCAAGCCGATATTTCCGGCCGTAAGCTCGTCGCGGATGGCGGTCGAGCAGATGCGCACGTCGCCGTCGTTGAGCAACTGCACGATGGTCACCTCGAGGCCGTGGCGCTCGCCCAGCTGCGCCATCGTCTGCGCGGTGCCGGCGGCGTCCTTGCCAAAGGTGAAGTTTTCGCCCACGACCACCTCGAGGGCGCCGAGCCGCCCCTGCAGCACTTCGGTGACGTAGTGCTCAGGACTGTCGCCTGCCAGCTCCTCGCGGAAGTCGATGACCAGGAGGTAGTCCACGCCGAGCTCCGCGATCTGCCGGGCACGCTCCTCAATGGGAAGCAAGGCGACGGGGGCACGATCGGGGGCGAAAATACTCACCGGGTGCGGGTCGAACGTCATCACCACGCACGGCACGCCACGCTCGCGCGCCCTGTCCACGGCGGTGCTGATGAGCAGCTGGTGCCCGCGGTGCACGCCGTCGAACACGCCGATGGTGACCACGCAACCGCCGTCCGCCTTCAGATGTGCTGGGACGCTTCCAAGCCCGTGCAAAATATCCACGCGCAATAGCGTACGGCATACTGGAAAACCATGACCGATCCCCTCGCAACCTCTGGAATCGTCGTGGTAGACAAGCCCGCGGGCATGACAAGCCACGATGTTGTAGCGAAGCTGCGCCGCGCATTTTCCACCCGCAAGGTGGGGCACGCCGGCACGCTCGACCCGATGGCCACCGGCGTGCTTGTCGCCGGGATCGAGCGCGGCACCAAGCTGCTCGCCCACCTCGTCGCGCACGACAAGCGCTACGAGGCCACCATCAGGCTCGGCCAGTCCACCACCACCGATGACGCGGAGGGCGAGCTCACTGCGGAGCATGACGCAGCAGCCATCACCGACGGGCAGATTGCCGCCGAGATCACTGCCCTGACCGGCGACATCATGCAAAAACCCACCGCGGTCTCCGCCATCAAAATCAACGGCAAGCGCGCGCACGAGCTGGTCCGCGAGGGCAAAGACGTGGACATCCCCGCCCGCCCGGTCACCATCTTCGCCTTCGACACCCACGAGGTCAGCAGGCAGGGCTCGCTTATCGACGTCACCGTGACCGTCCACTGCTCCTCCGGCACCTACATCCGCGCTCTCGCCCGCGACCTGGGCGCCGCGCTCGGCGTCGGCGGTCACCTCACGCAACTCCGCCGCACCAGCGTTGGCGCATTTTCGCTTGCCGACGCCACGCCGCTCCCCGTCCTCCAAGACTCCCCCGCCCTTTCGCTCACCCTGGACGAGGCGCTCACTCGCGCCTGGCCGGTGCTCCCGGTCAGCGACGACGAGTACCAGGCACTCGCGCTGGGGAAATGGCTCGAACCGCGCGGGCTGCAGGGCGTGCACGCCGCCCAGGGGCCGGACGGGCGCGTCGTGGCCCTGGTCAAGGAGAAGGGCAAGCGCCTGTCCACGGAGTTCGTGGCTCGCCCGGCAACCCTGGGCTAAATCGCCTACTCCACGAAGACGGAGGCGATGATGTAGCCGTCGCCGACCACCCAGCGCCCCTCAAACAGCGGCGCCGGGGTGGGGCGGGCCAGGATGTAGGACGAAAACGTGCCGTCGGTGCGCAACACGATGTCGGCGTCCTCGAATCCGAGCCAGCGGCGCGTCATGGGAAACCAGCACTTGTACGTCGCCTCTTTGGCGCAGAAGAGGAGCTTGCTGGCCCACTCGAAGCCTTCTTCCTCCAGCTCACGCAGCATCGCCCGCTCGGTGGGCCTGGCGATGCGGGGCACCACCTCGCTCGGCAGCGGGACCGCGGGCTCGGCGTCGAGCCCGATGGACCGCACGTGCCGTGCCGGTGCCGCCACCGCCGCGCGGAAGCCGGTTGTATGCGTGAGCGACCCGGTGTAGCCGTGCGGCCACAGCGGCATCCCGCGCTCGCCGCGCAGAATCACGCCCGCGTCGGTACAGCCCAGCTCCTTGAGCGCCTCGTGGGCGCACCAGCGCGCGTCGCCGAACTCGCCCTTGCGCTTGTCCACGGCGCGGCTAACAAGCTCTCGTTCGCTGGGGTGGAGATCCTCGTAGTGGGTCAGGTCTCTGCGCTCATCCGTACGCAGGTACACAAACCGGGCCTCGGGGGGAAACAATGCCAGGTTCTGCATCTAGACCCCCAGTTCCATGACCGGGTACGGGAACTGCACCCCTGCAGGGTGGCGCTGCCACTCGCGCGGGTACCCGAGCGAGACCTCGATGTGGTCCACGCCGTCCACCTCCACGACGCCGGGCATGTGCAGGTGCCCGTACACCACTGCGCGGGCGTTGTAGCGCTTTGGCCAAGATCGCGTATGCCTCGTCCCGCACCACAGCGCAATCTCGGACCACTGCATCCGCAGCGTCGGCTCCTGCACCAGCGGCCAGTGGTTCACCATGATGGTGGGCCCGCTGATTCGTGAGAGCCGCTTCGTGGTGTACGCAAGACGATCCCAGCACCACGCGCGCACGTCCACAAACGGGGCGATGGCGTACTGGTCCGTCATCACGATGTTCTTTTCCTTCGCCGCCTCGATGGCCTCCTCGACCGTCATTCCGGGGCCACGGAATGAGTAGTCGTACAGCGTGAACAACGGGACGACGGTAACGCCACCGAAGACGGGGAACTGGTCCTCTGGAGTGACCACGCCCAGCTCGCGCATGGACTGCACCAGTGCGGTGTACTTATCGCGGCCGCGGTAGCGGTCCGCGCTGCGGGCGAACAGCTCGTGGTTGCCCGGCACCCAGATCACCGTGTCGAACCTTCCGGCCATCTCCGCCATCACCTGCACGATCAACTCGTGGCGTTCCGCCACGTCTCCGGCCACAATCAGCCAGTCCGACGGGTCCGCGGGCTGGATCTGGGCGATCTTCGGCCCGTTCCGCTTCACCGCTGCGTGCAGGTCGCTCACTGCCCAGAGGGTGGTGGTCATGCGCTCGCCTTTCGGGTCTTGCGCTCTGCTCCTGTCTGTGCCCATTCGTCGCCCCGGAAGCGGATGACCACGCCGACCAGGCGCAGCAGCACCGAGGCGAGGTGCCCGGCCCAGATGCCGACCAGGCCCCACCCGAACGCCACCGACAGCAGCGTGAGCGGGAGGAAGGCGCCAAGTACGGAGGCGATGGTGATGTTGCGAAGGTACGCCGCGTCGCCGGCCCCGAGCAGCACCCCGTCCAGGGCAAAGACGACGCCGCCGGTGACAATCATGGCGATGAGCAACCACCACGGGATGGTGAGGGCGTCGTGGACGGCTGGGTCCTGGGTGAAAATGGACTGCAGGGGGGCGTCGAAAAGCGTGAAGACCAACGCCAAGACCACGCCGAAGCCGACGGAGAACCGGGTGGCCTGCGCGCCGACGGAGCGTGCCTCGGCGACGCGACCCTTGCCCAGCGAAGCCCCGGTGAGCGTTTGCGCGGCGATGGCCATCGAGTCGAGGACGAGCGTGAGGAAGTTCCACAGTTGCAGGAGGATCTGGTGAGCGGCAAGCGTCGCGACGCCAAACCGGCCGGCCACCGCCGCCGCGGCGAGAAACGAGATCTGGAAGGACAGGGAGCGCAGGATCAGGTCGCGCCCCAAGACGAGCTGCTCACGCATCACGCGCCAGCGCGGCCCCCAGCTGCCGGCGTGCTCGCGGAGCAGCATGGTGAGGAAAAGCGCGGCCGTGATCCCCATGCCCAGCAGGTTGGCCATCGCGGAGCCGATCAGGCCGAACTTTCCCACCAAGATGGGCAGCGCGATCGCGCCCGGAATGAGTCCGCACAGTGTGAGAAGGAACGGAAGCCGCGTGTTTTGCACACCGCGCATCCAGCCGTTGCCCGCCATGATGATGAGCGTAAGCGGGATGGCAAACGCGGAGACATGCATCCACCGCGCGGACTCCTGGGCCGTGGCCGCGTCATTGGTGAGCGCCAGCGCGATCGGCTGCGCGAACAACCAGATGATGGTGGCGAGCGCGAAGCCGACGCCGAGCGCCACCCACGTGGCCTGCACGCCTTCCGCCACGGCGGCCTCGCGCTTCCCCGCGCCGAACAGGCGGGAGCTGCGCGCGGTCGTACCGTAGGACAAGAACGTGAGCTGGGTGGTCACCGTGGACTGGATCGTGGTGCCTGCGGCGAGGGCCGCCAGCTCCGCGGTGCCCAGCCGACCGACCACCGCGGTGTCCAGCAGCAGGTAGAGGGGGTTGGCCGCCAGCACACCCAGTGCCGGCAGGGCCAGGGCGAGAATCTTGCCAGGGGTGACCGTCGCGTCGTTGCGTTGCGCCATCACGGCAGCGTGCACTCTCCTTATCGGTTAGCGTTCGGGAAGTTTTGGGCTGCTGGCTCGTGTTGGGAGGCAGCGCGCTCTTCGCGCGTAGGCAGCGCAGCGATCAGGTCCCGCACAACCATGTCCTGCGATCCGTACGCCGTGTACCCCGCGGCCGGGATGTGCCCGCCGCCCCCAAGGGCCTGGGCCAGCTTGGATACGTCGATCACAGTCGAGCGCAGCGACACCGCCCAGTGCTTCGGGCCGTTCTGCTTGAGCACCATACCCACGTCGGAGCCTTCCAGCACGCGGGCGTAATCAATGATGGTTTCCACCGTGGTTTGGCTCATGCGAGCCAGCGCCTCCGCCGGAATGGTGAACACGCTGACAACGAGCCCCTCCTGGCGGAAATTCTGCAAATCCGCCAGCACTCCGCCCATGATCTGCAAGTCGCGGGGGCTTGCTTTGTCGATCAAGTCCATGGTGAGTTGCCGGGTGTCCAGGCCGTATTCCATGAGCTCGGCGGCAAGCGTGTGCATTCGCGGTGTCCCCCAGCGGAAGCTGCCCGTGTCAGTGACCAGCCCGGCGTACAGGCAGTACGCGATCTCAGAATCCAGCTCCACGCCAAGGTGCGTGAACAGCTCGCGGATAATGGTCGTGGTGGACTCAGCATCTGCGATGAGGTTGTGGGCACCGAAACCCGGGTTGGTCTCGTGGTGGTCGATCACCACGACCCGGTCGCGCTCGGTGTCGATCTGCTCGCGCAGCAGGCCGGTGCGGTCCACGGACGCGCAGTCCACGGTGACGATGAGGCCGTCTGCGGGCAGGTGCGACCCGTAGGTGATGTCGTCCACACCAGGCACAGTTCGCAGGTTGCCCGGGTGCGGATAGGTCTGCCCGATGTAGACACGGGCGTCCTTGCCCAGCTTGCGCAGCCCCGCCGCCAGGCCGCACGCGGAGCCGACCGCGTCGGCATCCGGCTTGATGTGCGCCACGACGGAGATGCGCTCCGCGCCGCGCAGCACCTCGGCGACGTGCGCCAGCTGCTCCCCGACTGCCGGGGTGTCCGCGAACAGTCCGCCCATTACTGACCGGACTCTGCGTCGCCGCTGGTCTTGTACGGGTTACCGTCTCCGGCCGGAGTGGCGTTGGCGCGCAGACGCGCGGTCTCCGCGTCGCGGGCGCGCGCCCGGTTCAACAGCTCCTCCATGCGAGCGGAGGCCTCCGGCACGGTGTCGAGCTCGAACGCGAGCGTCGGCGTGAAGCGCACGGCGAGCTGGTCGCCGACCTTCTTGCGCAGCTGGCCGCGGGCGCGGTGGAGTGCCTCCGCCGCCGCGTCGAAGTCCGGCTCCTCGTCGATGTCACGACCGCGCACTGTGTAGTACACAGTCGCGTCGTGCAGGTCACCGGTAACGCGAACGTCGGTGATGGTGACCAGCTCCAGACGCCGATCTTTGACCTCTCGCTCAATCGCAGACGCCACGATCGCGTGAATCTGCTTGGCAAGGCGCTGTGCGCGCGGGTTGTCAGCCATGTCATCATCTCCTTCTTCGCGTAAGCGTCTCTAGTCTAGACGCTCGCATGTGCTTATCGACGCCACGCTGCCCGCACCCCAGCGTCATGCCGGGGCCGGGCAGCGTACTTCCCTCTTTCTGCGCGTTGTGCGCTAGTCGCGGGGCACTTCGACCATCTCGTAGACCTGGATCTGGTCGTCCACCTGGATGTCCGGGTAGGACAGGACCATACCGCATTCGTAGCCCTTGGCCACCTCGGTGACATCGTCCTTCTCGCGACGCAGCGACTCGATCGTTGCATCCGGGGTGATGACGTTGCCGTCGCGCACGAGGCGCAGCTTCGCGCCGCGCTTGACGTGGCCCTCGGTGACCATGCAGCCGGCGATGAGGCCGACGGAGGATGCCTTGAAGATCTGGCGGATCTCCGCGGCACCAACCTCGCGCTCCTCGTAGATCGGCTTGAGCATGCCCTTGAGCGCGGCCTCCACCTGGTCGATGACCTCGTAGATCACCGAGTAGTAGCGGATCTCCACGCCCTCGTTGTTGGCCTCCTCGGTCGCCTTGCCCTCAGCGCGAACGTTGAAGGCGACGATGACCGCGTCGGAAGCGGCAGCCAGGACCACGTTGGTCTGGGTGACGGCACCAACACCGCGGTCGATGATGTTCACCTCGACCTCGTCGTCCACCTCGATCTTGAGCAACGCCTCCTCCAGGGCTTCCACCGAACCGGCGTTGTCGCCCTTGAGGATGAGGTTGAGCTGACTCGTCTCCTTGAGCGCCTGGTCCAGGTTCTCCAGGGAGACGCGCTTCTTCGTGCGCGCCTGCATCGCTGCGCGGTGGCGGGCGTCGCGCTGCGCCGCAATCTGGCGCGCCACGCGGTCGTCCTCCACCACGAGCAGGTTGTCGCCCGGGCCGGGAACGCCGTTGAGACCCTGCACCTGCACCGGACGGGACGGCTCGGCTTCCTGCACGTCGTTACCCCACTCATCGACCATGCGGCGCACGCGGCCGAAGTTGCCGCCGACGACGATGGAGTCGCCGACGCGCAACGTACCGCGCTGCACGATCACGGTGGACACCGGGCCGCGTCCGCGGTCCAGGTGGGACTCGATGGCCACGCCCTGCGCGTCCATGTCCGGGTTGGCGGTCAGCTCCAGCGCAGCGTCGGCGGTGAGCAGGACGGCCTCCAGGAGGTCGTCGATACCCGTGCCCTGCTTCGCAGAGATGTCGATGAACATGGTGTCGCCGCCGTACTCCTCGGGGATGAGGCCGTACTCGGTGAGCTGGCCGCGGATCTTATCCGGCTGTGCCTCCGGCTTATCCACCTTGTTCACGGCAACCACGATGGGCAGGTCCGCCGCCTTGGCGTGGTTGATCGCCTCAACGGTCTGCGGCATGACGCCGTCATCCGCAGCGACGACCAGGATGGCCAAGTCGGTCGACTTCGCACCGCGGGCACGCATGGCGGTAAACGCCTCGTGACCAGGGGTATCCAGGAACGTGATCTTGCGCGGCTCGTCCTCGAGGGTGACCTCGGTCTGGTACGCGCCGATGCCCTGGGTGATGCCGCCTGCCTCGCCGCGGCCCACGTTCGCCTTGCGGATCGAGTCCAGCAAGCGAGTCTTACCGTGGTCGACGTGGCCCATCACGGACACGACCGGAGGACGCTGCTGGAGATCCTCGTCGTCGCCTTCGTCCTCGCCGAACTGCAGGTCGAAGGACTCGAGCAGCTCGCGGTCCTCGTCCTCAGGCGAGACGATCTTCACCTCGTAGTTGATCTCCGCGCCCAGGAGCTGGAGGGTCTCCTCCGGCACCGACTGGGTCGCCGTGACCATCTCACCGAGGTTGAACAGCGCCTGCACGAGTGCCGACGCCTCCGCGTTGATCTTCTCCGCAAAGTCGGACAGGGTTGCGCCCTGGCGCAGGCGCACGGTCTTGCCGTCGCCGTCCGGGAGACGAACGCCACCGATGACGTTCGGCTTGTGCATCTCCTCGTATTCGGCCCTCTTCTGGCCCTTGGACTTGCGACGACGCCCCGGTGCGCCACCCGGACGCCCGAATGCGCCCGCGGTGCCACCGCGACGACCGCCGCGTCCGCGGAAGCCACCGCCGCCGCCACGGTTCGGGCCGCCCGGGCCACCACCGCGTCCGCGACCGCCGCCACCGTTGCCGCGTCCACCGCGGGTACCGGCAGCCTTCGCCGGCATCTGCTTCGGCGACGGAGCTGCAGCCATATCAGCGGGCGACGGACGACGGCCGCCACCAGCACGATTTCCGCCCTGGCGCTGACCGCCCTGGCCCTGGCCACCCTGACCCGGGCGCTGTCCGCCCTGGCCGCGACCACGGCCACCACCTTGGTTGCCCTGGCCCTGGCCGCCACGGCCGCCACCGGGGCGCGGCGCCGGGCGCGGAGCGGAGGTGTTGGACGAGAACGGGTTGTTCGCCACCTTCGGACGACCGCCCGGCTTTGCCACCGGTCGCGGCATCGAGCCCGGCGTCGGCGCAGCGCCCTGGCCCGGCTTCTTCGCCGCAGGCTTCGGTGCGCCCGGCTTCGGGGCGCCAGGCTTGTTCGCCGCAGGCTTCGGTGCACCAGGCTTGGGTGCACCCGGCTTCGGGGCACCGCCCTGCGCAGCCGGAGCGCCCTGGCCCGGCTTCTTCGCCGCAGGCTTCGGCGCGCCCGGCTTCGGGGCACCAGGCTTGTTCGCCGCCGGCTTCGCAGCCCCCGGCTTCGGAGCGCCGCCCTGCGCAGCCGGAGCGCCCTGGCCTGGCTTCTTCGCTGCAGGCTTCGGCGCGCCCGGCTTCGGGGCACCAGGCTTCTTTGCGGCAGGCTTCGCAGCCCCCGGCTTGGGGGCACCGGGCTTCGGAGCGGCCTTCGCACCGCTGTCGCCCTCGGCCTTCCCTCCGGATTCCTTCTCCTGGTAGTAGGCCGTCATCTTCTTCACCACTGGCGACTCAATGGTCGACGAAGCGGTCTTAACAAACTCGCCTTGTTCCTTCAACGTGGCGAGCAGTTCCTTGCTAGTAACGCCAAGCTTCTTGGCAAGCTCGTGTACGCGTAACTTTCCGGGCACGTGTCTCCTTGTTGTTGTGCTAGGAGACGGTGCCCGCCGAACCCGTGGCTCGTGCGGCTACCGACCCCTAGACGTGGTCATTGACTTTCATCGCTGATGCTGCTTCACGGTTGTGTACTCATCAGTGTTCGGTCTTCCTTACTTGCGTTGGGTCGTTCGCCAGATTGGCGAGGTACGTGTGTACATGACCTAGGTCCGCCGGAGCGGACAGACGGAACGCCCTACCGAAGGCACGGCGTTGCTCCGCCAGCTCGACTGCTTCCCGCGTCGGCGTGATCCACGCTCCCCTGCCGGGCAATGACCGGCGCGGGTCGGCGAGGATCCGGCCGGGCGCATCGGGGTCCTGAACGAGTCGCAGTAGCTCGGTGTCGGGCAGCACGTCGCGGGTAGCAATGCAGGTACGAGTACGGATGGGACGCTTGCGCGTAACGCTCATCCACAACCCTTCCTGTTGCTCGACGTACAGTCCTGCCCACACCCAACTACTGCGACCGGGAACGCGACACGTCTCGACGCACGGGAAATAAGCCGCGTCCTAGCCTACGCCATTGCGGCGCTAAACAATACTTACGGCGGTCAGCAGGGTTCCTGCCGGCCCCGGGGCATTGCTTGTCGACGCTCACGCGCTCCCCAGCTACGCCCCCGCTACTCCGCGGCTGCGTCCGTATCGGTGTCCGCGTCGGCGTCGGAGTGGATGTCAATCTTCCACCCCGTGAGTCGCGCTGCCAGACGGGCGTTCTGCCCTTCCTTGCCGATGGCCAGCGACAGCTGGTAGTCCGGCACGGTCACCCGGGCCATCTGCGCGTCGCGGTCCAGGATGTCCACCTTGACCACCTTGGACGGCGCCAGCGAGTTGCCCACGTAGGTGGCCGGGTTCTCGGAGTAGTCGATGATGTCGATCTTCTCCCCGCCCAGCTCCTTCATAATGTTGGACACACGCGCGCCGCGCGGGCCGATGCAGGCACCCTTTGCATTGACGCCCTTGACGGTGGCACGCACCGCGACCTTGGAGCGGTGGCCGGCCTCGCGAGCGATCGCGATGATCTCCACGGAACCGTCCTCAACCTCGGGCACCTCGAGCGCGAACAGGCCGCGCACCAGCTCCGGGTGCGTGCGCGACAGGTTGACCTGCACATTGCGCTCCCCCTTGTTCACGCCCACCACATACGCCTTGACGCGATCGCCGTGGGTGAGGCGCTCGCCCGGGATCTGCTCAGCGGGCAGGAGAATGCCGTCCTGCGGATCCGCCTCGGTGCCCAGCTGGACGATAGTCAGGCCGCGTGCCTCCGCGTTGGCGTCGCGCTGCACCACGCCGGAGACGACGTGGCCCTCGAACTCTGAGTAGGCGGTGTAGACACGCCCTGCCTCCGCTTCGCGCAGGCGACGCTTGATGGCGTCGCGCACCGCGGGAGCGCCGATACGGGAGAAGTTGACCGGCGTGCTGTCGTACTCAGAGACGACCTCGCCGTCCTCGTCCAGCTCGCTGACCATGACGTGCACATCGCCGGTGTCTGGGTCGATGTCCACGCGAGACTTGGTGTTTTCGTCCGGCTTCCCGTCGCGGTAATCCAGGTACGCAAACAAAAGCGCGCTCGCGATGGTGGTGAGCAGGTCGTCGACAGCGATGCCCTGCTTGTCCTCAATCACTTTGAGCGCGTTCAAGTCAATATTCACTTGTTGTTCCTTCCAGGTAAGCCGGGTGAGCCCCGGAGCTTACTCGTCTCCTACTTCTTCGTACGCAGCGTCGACCAGCTCCTGCTCGGCAGCCGGTGGCGCTTTGAACTCAATTTCTACCACTGCCTTCGGCATTTCGGAAACCAGGCGGGTTTCCACGCGCGGCTGCTTGGCGCCGCGCTCGATGAGCACGACACGATCCTCAGCATCGTTGAGCGCACCGATGCGCCACGTTTCCTTCTTTCCGTCGGCGTCCAGCAGGGCGACGGCGCGGCCACGGTTCCGGCGCCAGTGCCGCGGCGCGGTCAGCGGCATGTCCACCCCGGGTGTGGTCACTTCCAGGGTGTAGCCGGCGCCGAAGTTGAGGTCTCCGGCGGACTCGTGGGCGTCGAAAAGCTCGCTGAGCTCGTTGGAGACGACCTCCAGCTCGTCCAAGGTGGGGTGCTCGTCGCCGTCGAGGGCGATGACCACCTGAGATTTCTTGCCGGCGCGCACGGCGCGGATCTGCTCAACGTCCAGGTCGTGATTGCGCGCGATCGGGGCGACAATGTCCTCGAGCTGCTCGGGTGTAGGAAAAGCCATGGCCCCCACCCTATCGTGTACGGTTTTGCGGGTGAAGAAACTCGTCGCCCTCGCAATGTCCGCCCCCGTCGCGCTTTCGCTCGCATCCTGCGACGCACTCGATGTGGTCGGGCCGCGCCCCAACGCCGACCTCGTCGCGCTCGCCCAGCAGGCAATCGCCGATGAGCAGGCGCTTGGCGACGCCCCGCTCGCCCACACTCGCGCCATGCAGGCACAGCAACTGTTCGACGAAGTTGAGCGCCTCTGCGGCACCACCGAGTCCGGCGAGTTGCCGAGCACCTGCAAGGTGGAACGCACGCCCGGCGAGTCGGCGGGCAACCCCGACGAGGTGTCCGCGGCCGAGCACGCGGCGGACGCGCTTACGGAGGCAGCCGCGGACGTGCCGGAGGAATCCGTCGCGCTGGTGACCGCCCAGGCGATCGACTTGCGCGTGGCAGCTGGAACGGAGCCCGCTGCAGACGCAGACAGCGCGGACAGCACAGACTCCGAGATCACCAACGAGGCTGACCTGGACGCGGCCCGCGAGATGCTGCGCCGGGAGTACGCGGCGCAGTACGGCTTTTCCATGGCCACTGCGTACGCAGACGACGCGCTGGACCAGCGCCTCGAGGCGCTGCGCGACGCCTCCGACGAGCGCGTGCGCGCCCTCGTCACCGCGCTCGAGCCCAGCGGCGACGTCCCGGAGGCCGCCCCGGGCTACGCATTCGAGGGCGTCCCGGCGCCTGCCGACGTCGCCTCCGCCGGCGCCTACACGCAGACCCAGCAGCAGGCGCTTGTGGATCAGTGGCGCGCCACCGCCGCCAACGCCGAGAGCCCCCAGTTCCGCCGCCTGGCTATTCAGCTCGCCGCGGAGGCGCAGGAGGCGTAGCCGCAGGCGCGCGGCGCCCGCGGGGCAGCCACGCCCGGAGGGCGCTACTGCGCCAGCTGCTCCGCGACCAGCTCGCGGACCTTCGCCACGATCTCGCCGGCCGGCACCTCGAGGGTTTCGCCGCCGCGGATGCGCAGCTCCACGTTGCCGTCGGCGAACGCGCGGCCCAGGATCACGATGAACGGCATGCCCAGGAGCTCGGCGTCCTTGAACTTCACGCCCGGGGAGACCTTGGGGCGATCGTCGAAAAGCACCTCGAGGCCCGCGTCCGAGAGCTCCGCGGCGATCTGATCGCCGGCCTCGAGCGCGGCCTTATCCTTGTTGGCCACTGCCACGTGTACCTGGTACGGCGCGATCGCGACCGGCCAGACCAAGCCCTTGTCGTCGTGGCGCTGTTCGGCCACGACCGCCATCATGCGGGACACGCCGATGCCGTAGGAGCCCATGGTCGGCACGGCGCGCTTGCCGTTCTCGTCCAGGATCTGGACGTCCATGGCCTCGGTGTACTTGCGGCCCAGCTGGAAGATGTGGCCCAGCTCGATGCCGCGCGCCAGCCGCACGGTGCCGTTGCCCTCCGGCGCCGGGTCGCCCTCGCGGACCTCGGCGGCCTCGACGAAGGCGTCGACGGTGAAGTCGCGGCCGGCGACCAGGCCCACCACGTGCTTCTGCGAGGCGTCCGCGCCGGTGATCCAGCTGGACCCCTCGACCACGCGCGGGTCCGCGAGCACGCGCACCCCGTTGGCCTGCAGCGCGCGCGGGCCGACGTAGCCCTTGACCAGGAAATCGGAGTTCTTGAAGTCTTCGTCGCTGGCCAGCTCGAAGGTAGCCGGCTCGAGGGCTGCCTCCAGGCGCTTCTCGTCCAGTTCGCGGTCACCGGGCAGGAGGACGCCGGTGAGCTGCGGGCCGACCTTGTTGCCGTCCTCGTCCACCGCGCGTGGGTCATCCACCTTGATCATCATGCACTTGAGGGTGTCAGAAGCTTGGGTGGGCGCGCCGTCGATAAGCACCTGCTCCTTGTTGGCCCAGTCGACGAGCGCGTCGATGGTCTCGGCGGCCGGGGTGTCGTACTCCTTCGCCTCCGGCTGGCCCTCGATCGGGGTCGCGGCCGGCGGGACCGTGATGACGGCCTCCACGTTTGCGGCGTAGTCGCCCTCGGAGGAAACGACGAACGTGTCCTCGCCGTTCTCGCTGTACGCGAGGAACTCCTCGGACGCGGAACCGCCCATAGCGCCAGAGGTGGCCTTACAGATTTCGTAGCGGATCCCCACGCGCCCGAAGATGCGCTGGTAGGTCGCGCGGTGCTTCGCGTACGACGCGTCCAGGCCCTCGTCCGACATGTCGAAGGAGTAGCTGTCCTTCATCACGAACTCGCGGCCGCGCAGGATGCCAGCGCGCGGACGCGCCTCATCGCGGTACTTGGTCTGGATCTGGTACAGCGTGACCGGGAAGTCCTTGTAGCTGGAGTACAGGTCCTTGACCGTTTGGGTGAACATCTCCTCGTGCGTGGGTCCGAGCAGCATGTCCGCGCCCTTGCGGTCCTTGAGACGGAACAGGTCGTCGCCGTACTCATCCCAGCGGTTGGTCGCCTCGTACGGCTCCTTCGGCAGCAGCGCGGGGAAAAGCAGCTCCTGGCCGCCCATCGCGTCCATCTCCTCGCGCACAACGCCCTCGATCTTGCGCATCGTGCGCAGACCCAGCGGCAGCCACGAATACACGCCCGGCGCGGCACGGCGGATGTAGCCGGCGCGAACGAGCAGCTTGTGGCTGGGGACTTCGGCGTCGGCGGGGTCTTCGCGCAGGGTGCGCAGGAACAGCTGAGAGAGGCGTGTAATCATGCGCACAATCCTAGCGCTAAGGTTGTGAGCCATGCTTATCGTCCTCCCGCCTTCAGAGACCAAGGCGCCCGGCGGCCAGGATGCGCCGATGAGCGCGTCCTTTCCCGCGCTCGACCCAATCCGCTCTGACCTGATGCGCGACCTTGTGGCGCTCCCGGTCGAAGAGATGATGGCCGAGCTGAAAATCCCCGCGTCGAAGCGCGCGGAGGCGGAGGAAAACCTGGGGTTGGCCCAGGCACCTGTGATGCCTGCCATCTTCCGCTACACGGGCGTGCTTTTCGACGCCCTGTCCGCCCCCACCCTCCCCACCCCCTGCCTGGAGAGCTTGGCGGTGGGCTCCGCGCTCTTTGGCGTCGTGCGCGCTGGCGATATGATCCCCCGTTACCGGCTCTCCGGCGACGCCCGAGTCGGCGGCGCCACGCTGAAGTCGCGCTGGGGCACCGCGATTACCGACGTCCTCGCAGACTTCCCCTTCGTCGTCGACCTGCGCTCCGGCACGTACCAGAAGCTCGGCCCCGTTCCCGGCGCTGCCACAGTGCGCGTCGAATCCGTGCAGCCCGACGGGTCGCGCAAGGTAGTCAGCCACTTCAACAAGCAGTACAAGGGCGAGCTCGCCCGGGCTCTCGCGCTTCACGACACCACCGTCACCTCCCCCGACGACGTCGCCCACGTCGCCCACACCGCCGGCATGAGCGCGGAGGTCCACGGCGCCCAGGTCACGCTGGTTGTGTGACATACATTTCCGCGAGCTCGAGCATGCGGGTGACGGTGGCGAGGAACGCTGAGGCGTTCTCACGCAGCTGCTCGGGGGAGACGCGCACCACCAGGTAGCCGGCGTTCTGGAGGCGTTTCTCGCGCTCGCGCTCCTCGCGGATCGTCGTGTCGGTCGGGGCGAAGGTGGTCCCGTCGTATTTCTGCGCCCCAACGGTCTCGACGACGAGGCGGCCACGCAGCAAGTCCACGAAGTAGATTTTTGGGGAACCGCGATGCGCGCGTTGACCTGCCAACTGCCGAAGCCCGCCTGCACCAGGAGCGCGCGGGCATAGGACTCGTACGGCGACAGCGATTTATCAACCGCGTGCACGATAACGCGGTGCAGCGTCCCGATGCCGCGGAAAGGGCCCAGCCCGGCTACGGCCTCCCCTCGCGGAGCAGCCAGTCCATCGCAACGAGCCCTTCTGCGAAGCCGTGGCGCAGGGCGATCTCGAACACGGTTGTCATCAGGTCCGTCGTGCGGAGACGATCGAAGCTGCGAGGTGCAGCATTTCCTGGCGACCTATCCCGGTACACCACGCCCGACGGCCACTGCTTCCGAGAAGGTGCCTTCCCTCGCTGCGATACCAGCTCTACTTGTTCCGGCGTCGTCGCAATCACCCAGATACCGAGAATGCGCGCCGCCGATCGCCCGGACAACACGGCTTTCGGCACAGTACAACCGACCGCGTAAGCCGCCAGCCATCGTTTTTCGTGATAGCGCAGCTGCTTCCATTCAGCCACATTGATGAAAAAACGCGTTGAGACCTTACGAAACGCAGCCGGGCACCTGCGGTACGCGAGCCAATCTTGTTCGCACTTTCTGTCCATGAGCTTGTTCGCCAGCTCTTGCTTCCTCCCCGAATCCATACTGTTGTTTTTAGCAGACATCGCTTATTTCGTCTATCGGTTTGGGGTTGTGTGTTTCGGTGCGCTGCAAATGGCGCTAGCTCCATCTGGCTGCGCCGCCGACTCGCGACCAGGCGTTTTGGTCGCGGCGTCCTGCAAACGGAGCTAGCGCCATCCGGCTGTACTGACCGGGGACGTTAGTTGACTTGCGTGGCATCGCCCGGGCTCTGTATGCTCAGCCGCATGTACTCAGGAATCGCCTCGATGAAGCTGCGTTCCGTCCGCTGACGGCGGCGGGACCCCTTATGACCTCTCGTCTGCCGTCCTGGCCATCTGCCGGGCGGCCGCTTCGTGGTGCCCGGCTCCATGACGAGCTGAGAGTACGCAATGCCAACCACAGAACCTTTAAAGTCATGTGCCTGGATCGGGACATCCCAAGGGCCCGCTGCACACATCCGCGCTGAATCACTCCACCTGACACTCGGCGACAGGCCGCTGCTGAGGGAGACTGACGTCACCGTCTCCACCGGGTCGCGACTGGCGATCGTCGGCGACAACGGCCGGGGCAAGACCACCTTGCTCCATATACTGGCGGGGATCTTGAAACCAGACTCGGGAGTGGTGACCCGGGTGGGTTCCCTCGTCCTGGTCAAGCAGGACATGGCCACCGAGGGCGATCGCACGGTCGGTGACCTCATTGCCGAGGCGACCACCCAATCCAGAGCCGCACTGCAGGCCCTCGACGTGGCTACCGCGGCGCTGGCCGCGGGCGATGACGCGGCCGACGCCTATTCCGCCGCACTCGAGGCGGCCACGCGACTGGAAGCCTGGGATGCAGACCGCCGTGTTGACATCGCCCTGGCGGGCCTGAACGCCTGTAGCGACCGCGATCGGGTCCTGTCGACCTTGTCGGTCGGCCAGCGGTACCGGGTACGGCTGGCGGTCGCCCTCGGATCGTCCCCTGACCTGTTGCTGCTGGATGAGCCCACCAACCACCTGGACGCTGCAGGGCTGTCCTTCCTGACTGAGCGCCTGCGGGACCACCCCGGTGGCCTGGCCTTAGTCAGCCACGACCGCGCCCTGCTGCGCGATGTGGCGACCAGCTTCCTGGACCTCGACCCGACCCGCGATGGCCTTCCGCGCACCTACGCGGGCGGTTACGAGGGCTGGATCGAAGGGCGGCAACGAGAACGGGCCGCCTGGGAGCAAGACCATGCCGCCCAGGTCGCCCGGCATCAGGAACTGACCCGCGCCGCCGCCGACGCACGCTCCCGCCTGTCGCAAGGCGGTTGGCGACCCGACAAGGGAACGGGCAAGCACCAACGGGCCACGCGCGCTGCCGGGGTGGTCCAGGCTTTCAACCGCCGCATCGTGGACCTGGAGCGTCATCAGATCGACGTGCCAGAGCCACCGCTGCGGTTGGCATGGCCCATATCGACAGCGCGGACCGGTCAGAACATCGTCAACGGCTCCATGCTCACCGTGACTGGCCAGTTGACCACCCCGGTCTCGGTGGACATCAGCGGTGGAGACCGGTTGGTGGTCACCGGGCCGAACGGTGCTGGGAAGTCCACACTGTTGGGGCTTCTCGGTCGGCGACTGGCCCCAAGTACAGGTCAGCTGCGGGTGAACCCGAGGGTGCGCGTCGCCCTGTTGTCTCAAGAGGTCCCTGACTGGGACGACGCCCTCCCCGCACACGTGGTCTACGAGACGTACCTGGCCACGCAGGGCCGCCGATCACAGGCACCCTCCCTCGGCTCACTCGGGCTGCTTGAGCCCGCGGCAACCCGCACACTCGTGGGGCACCTGTCGCAAGGGCAACAACGCCGTCTCCATCTGGCCATGTGCCTGGCGGTGGACCCGGACTTGTTGCTCCTGGACGAGCCCACCAACCATCTGTCATCGAGCCTCGTCGACGACATCACCACCGAGCTCCTGCGTACCTCCTGCGCCACGATCGTCGCCACGCACGACCGGCAGATGCTCAACGACCTCACTGACTGGCCCCACCTCAGCCTTGCCCCAAAGGACCTGCCATGAACCCCCTTCGCCCCTTGTCCGTCCCCGGCTACCGACCGCTGTTTGCAGCGATGGTGCTCACCGTCTTCGCCCAGGGCGCCTGGGCCCTCTACTTAGCCATGCAGACCCTCGACCTGGGCGCCACGGCGGCCACTTTGTCGAGTGTCGTGGCGTGGAGCGGCATCGGCCTGCTCGCAGGATCCTTGCCCGCCGGGGTACTTGCGGATCGCGTCGCCAAGAAGTCCATCATCGTCGGCGTCCTCACTGTCAACCTCGCCGCCTCGACGACGACCTCCACCGCCGCCATCTTCGACGCGGCCACTTTCTGGATGCTGGCAGTGTCCGCGTTCGTCATCGGCGTCTCGACCGCCTTCTTCTTCCCGGCCTACACCGCGCTCGTGCCCGTCCTCGTGGGAAGCGACGACCTGATGGCCGTCAACGGGCTCGAAGGGACCACCCGGCCGCTGGTAGGACAGACCCTCGCCCCCGGCGTCGTCGGTGCCGTCATCGGCGCGAGCGTGCCCGCCGCGGGCGGGTACCTCATCGCCGGCGCGCTCGGACTCGCCCTGATCGCCGCCCTGCGGCTTCCTGCCCCTTGCTCAGCCGAGACCGACGCCGAAGCTCCGGCCACCTCTGCGCTGCGGGATCTGCTCGACGGGTTCGGCTACGTCGCCCGCACGCGCTGGGTTCGCTCCAGCGTGCTGTTGGCGGCCGCCATGGGCCTGGCCGTGACCGGCCCGCTGGATGTTCTCCTGCCCGCGCTCATACGCTCGACCCATGACAACGGTCCGGCTGTGTACGGAGTCGTCCTCGGAGCTCTGGGCGTCGGCGGTCTGGTGGGTTCCCTCGTCGCCGGCTCATGGCCCACCCCCTCACACTTCCTGCCCGTAATGGTCAGCGCATGGGCACTCGGCTGCCTTCCACTGGCCATCCCCGCGCTCACCAACAATCCGTGGATCATCAGCGCCGGACTCGCGGTCTACGGTGCGTCGATCGGAGTCGGGATGGTCATCTGGGGCACGGTCCTGCAGGAACACGTACCGCTGGAGATGCTCGGCCGAGTCGCCAGCCTCGACTTCTTCATCTCCATCGCCTTCATGCCACTGTCCATCGCACTCACCGGACTCCTCAGCCGACACATCGCCGCTGCCAGCTTGTTCATCGCCGCCGGACTCGTGCCGCTCGCCACGACGATCCTCCTTGCAGTCCTGGGGCAACTCCGAACGCCGCGGACGACGCCCGTCGCAGCAGGTGAGGAGTGATGCACGCCAACGCCACCCTGACACCTCGCCATCGGTTCAAGGTGACCCAGCTCGTCGTCGACGACGGTTGGCCCATCAGCGAAGTCGCCGCCCGCTTCCAGGTCTCCTGGCCGACCGTGAAGAGGTGGGTCGACCGCTATCGCGCCGGCGAGTCGATGCAGGATCGCTCGTCCCGACCGAAGACCTCACCGAACAAGACGGACAAGGCGACGACGAAGCGGTGCGTCAGCCTGCGGATACGGCTGCGTGAGGGCCCGTGCAGCTCGCCGCCCGACTCGGCATCGCGCCCTCGACCGTCCACCGCATCTTGGCCGGTGCCCGACTGAACCGGCTCTCCTACGTGGACCGCGAGACTGGCGAACCGATCCGCCGGTACGAACACCCCCACCCCGGCTCCCTGGTCCACGTGAACGTGAAGAAGCTCGGGAACATCCCCGGCGGCGGCGGCTGGCGCTACGTCGGCCGCCGCCAGGGCGACCACAACCGAACGGCGACACCGGGTAAGCCGAAGAGCAAGGGGCACAACCCCAGGCTCGGGTACGCGTTCGTGCACACCGTCATTGACGACCACTCCCGCGTCACGTACACCGAGTTCCACGCCGACGAGACCGCCGTCACCGCGGTCGGGGTCCTGCATCGGGCTGTGGCGTGGTTTGCCGATCGCGGCGTCGCCGTGGAGCGGGTGCTGTCCGACAACGGTGGCGCCTATCGCTCGCACCTATGGCGGGACACCCGCGAGGCCCTCTCGATCACCCCGAAGCGGACGCGCCCGTACCGGCCGCAGACCAACGGCGAGGTAGAGCGCTTCCACCGGACCATGGCCGACGGGTGGGCCTACGCCCGCTGCTACACCAGCGAGCAAGAACGACGCGACGCCCTGCCGGATTGGCTGCACCAGTACAACCAGCACCGCCCGCACACGGCCTGCGACAACCAGCCGCCGTTCTCACGATTGCTCAACGTCCCCGAGCAGTACATCTAGCCGACACACCGAACCGCGACCTGTGGTTTTAGTGTCATGTCTAGGGACTTTTTGGACAAGGAGTCCAGGAAGTTTTTGGACAGGATGTCTAGTAGCTTTTTGGACGCCTGCAGCGGTGGAATAGCCGGATGGCTATTCCACTACACAAGCGCAGAAAG